>CAZAOJ010000017.1:0-37566 GCA_964486745.1 uncultured Arcobacteraceae bacterium | reverse complement strand
TAAAATCCATTATAAATATAAGTATAGTAATAAGTAATATAATTTTAATACTTAGTGTTAAAGCTGAACTAAATGAACCTACTAGTAGATCATTTATATTCTCATATGTTGTAGTGCTAAATGTATCATTAGATAAAGTTGAGCTAAACCATGATGATGGCATTATACTTGTAATATAGGCTAAAAAAAGTCCAGCAAAAAATCTAAAGCTATAAGAGAATATATTTGAGATACCAATTTTTTTCATAATTACACTTTCAACTACAAGTGAGTGACATACTCCTAAAAATACTGCTAATATACTCCATTGGTGTGGTGTAAGATCAAGAGGGGCTGCAAAAGCAACAGCAGCATATAGATTTAAAAATATACCAGATATTATTGCTAATGATACCTCCGAAGGAAGGTCTATTATAGATGTAAATGGTTCAATTAAAAATGAGATATAAGATAAAGTATTGTAAAAATACAAAATATCTGCAAGTATATAAATTGGTATAACCAATTTTAAAATAATCCACGCACTTTGAAGTGCTGTTTTTAGTGTTTGTTTATAATTCATAAGCGTATTATAATCAAAATATTTTTGTTTGTCTTGTATAAAATCATCATTTTAACTTTTTTTGGTTAAACTTTTTAAAATTTAGGAGATAAATATAAAACAGTTATTTACAAAAGATGGAAATTTTTTTGCAGAGATAAAATATTCAGAAGATTTTTTTTCAAATTATACAAAGCATTCTCATAATATGCTTAGTATCTCAATTATTGAACAAGGAAATATAGATATTGAATATTTTGGTAGCCAAAATATCTCTTTAAGTAATGATTCAATTGCTATATTTAATCCAAATATTATCCATAAAGCACAAAATACAACTACGAAAGTATCAGGATACTGGGTAATTTATTTTGATAGAAATTGGTGTATTGATATTCAAAAAGAGTTATTTAATATAGATAAATTTATTCTAATAGATCAAAATATAATAAAAGATATCGAGCAATATATTTATTTTTTAAATCTTTGTAAAACTATCTATTATAACAATAATATATCTTATGAAGATGAATTAAAGCAATTTATAATTGAGATATTTTTAAAATACTGTAATCTTGAGAGTATAGATAATAAAAGTTTAGCTGTTCTTGAAGATATTAAACAATTTATTACTAAGAATATAGATCAATCTATAAGGTTAGAAGATATAGCTATTCACTCTGGATATAGCACAAATCATATAATTAAATTATTTAATAAATATTATGGCATTACTCCAAATGCTTTTATTCTAAACCAAAAAGTTAATTATGCAAAAATGAACATGATTAAACATAATTGTGATCTAGCGACCATATCTACCCAATCAGGTTTCTATGATCAAAGTCATTTTTGTAAAAACTTTAAAAAAGTATTCGGAATTAGCCCAAATAAGTGTAACAATTAATTTAATATACTTTTTGTATATTTAAATTATATTTAGTTCGTTTTCTAAGCATTCTCTTTTTTGCAACTTGCATACTAAAAATTGTATTTGGTGTTTTAATATATTTAAGTAGTTTTTTTATACTTGTTGATATTCCACCAAGTATAATTTTATCCTTTTTAGCAGACATTTTTCCTATAATTTTACCTTTTGTACCACGGCTATAAAGAGATGGAATCTCCTTATCATTTAGTGAGCGATGTGTCCATGCACATTCACCTGGAGCTGGATCTTTTTGATTGGAACCTTGAGGTGCTTTTTTAAAATTTAAATTAACCCATAACTTCGTTCCAGTTTCTTGATTAATTACCAATTCCATATTGCCACCACTTTTACAAACCATCGTAAAAGCCTCAGCATTTAGGTTAACTGTAGCAACTAAGTTAACTAATAAAGTTGCAAGTAAAATATTTCTTGATTTCATAATATACTCCTTCTGGTAGTAAGAAGATAATCTCTTAAGACTATCTCACCTTTAGGTCGCTTATATGGTCATTATAACATAATTTAAGCCATTATCTTATAATGGAGTATTTATTTAACTTTAACTTTTAATATTTTTTGGTAACCTTTTGCTTCAACATAATAGTCACCCTCTTTATATATTTTATTGCATTGTACTGTTTTTGACATAGTTTTTCTTTTTGTACATTTTGCCCCATCTTCTTGAATATACCATATTCCAGAAACTTTAATTTTATTTTCAACTTTTCCTATAAAAGTTTTATTTTTTAGATATTTTATCTCTATATCATTGTTGTATTTTAGATTTTTACCATAAACTGTATGTCCAATATATAAATCTTTTACCTCTTGTGCAGATAAGAAATTTATAGATTTTTTAATTTCTAAATCAGGATATTTTATTGTAGGTTTAACTACTTTTATAATTTTTGGTTGTACATAAGTTTTTTTCTTAATAAGTACCTTTTGAGAGGTACAACCACTAAATATAAAAGTAAAAATAATAGTTGTAAATATTAATAATAGTTTTATCAAATAGTTTCCTTATAGCTGTATAAAATAAAATTTTACAATATTATTGCTAAGTATATAGTTATTTATTTATTTTTAATACTATCAATACTAAAAAGTGCTAAAGAAAACCATATTAAAATAAAAGTAAATATTTTAGCAGTATTTAATGGTTCTTCATATATAAAAATTGCTACTAAAAAAGCAACACTTGGACCAATATATTGAAGCATACCAAGAGTGCTTATATTTATCCTTATAGTTGCACTATTAAACCATAAAAGTGGTAAAACTGTAATAATACCAGCAAGGCTAAGCATCCAAACTATATATGAATCTGCTGTAAGAATTGCACTATTATTAGTATATATTAGATATCCAAGATATATCAATGCAAAAGGGAATAATAGTAATGTTTCTATAAATAATCCAGGAAGAGAAGCTATATTTACTTTTTTGCGAACTACACCATATAATGCAAAAGATATAGCTAGCCCTATAGATATTAGAGGTAATTTTCCTAAAGTAAAAAGTTGGATAACAACTGATATTGTTGCAATAAATATAGCAATCTTTTGATATTTTGATAAATTTTCTTTAAAAAAGATATATCCAAAAAATATACTAATAAGTGGATTTATATAGTATCCAAGACTTGCTTCTAAAATTTTATCTTGACTTATTGCATATATAAATATTAGCCAATTTAGGGAAACTAATATAGCAGATAAAAATAGATATTTTAAAGCTTTTGGAGTTTTTAATATTGGCTTTATTAAATGAAATTGTTTTGCAATAGTCAACATAATCGTTAAAACAATAACTGAAAATATAACTCTATGGATTAATACTTCTAGTGGAGCTACAGTAGAGACTTGTTTAAAATAAATAGGTACTAGTCCCCAAAATAAAAAAGCTATTATGGCATAAAAAATACCTAAACTTTGTTGGTTTTTATACATAATTACTCAAAAATAAATGGTACAATTGATGCTACCAATAAAATTGCCATAGTGATATTAAATCTTTTAACACTTTTTTCATTTTTAATAACTTTTTTTAGTAATACCCCACCAAGAGCCCAAGAATTTGTAGATATTACACCACTTAAAAGGTATATAAATGCAATAATAAATACCTGAATTAGACTATTTTCTTTTGATGTGACAAATACAGATATAGCTGTAATTGCCATAATCCAAGCTTTTGGATTTACCCATTGGAATGCTGCTGCTTGAAAAAAAGTAAATGGTTTAGTTTTATTTGATTTTTCTACATCATATGCATCACTACTTGTAGCTATTTTATATGCCATCCAAAATAGGTATAAAATACCTACTATTTTTAATATAGAAAATATAAAAGGGTATTTTTCAAAAACTACACCCATCCCAAGACCTACTAAAACTACCATAAATGCAAATCCAAACATCACTCCAAATATATGAGGTAATGTTCTTTTATATCCAAATGTAAGACCAGATGATAACAACATAATATTATTTGGTCCAGGAGTCATTACTGTACTTAGTGTAAATGTGGTAATTGATAACAACATAGTAAAAGTATAAAATTGACTCATTTATATTTCCTTTTTATTTTTTAGTATTTTAGATATTATTTTTAGACCTTTTTCTATATCATTATTACTACAATTTGTAAAATTAAATCGTATTTCATTGTATGATGCTCTTGTTGTATAAAACTCAGCCCCAGGAACAAATACTACACCATTTTGTAAACATTTTTTTACTAAATTTGAGGTGTTTATATTTGGAAGTTTGCCATAAATAAACATACCACCTTTTGGTTTAGTATACTCAAATTGTGGTAAATATTTATCTAAACTTTGAGCAAAAAATTGCATTTTTTTCTGATAATATTCTCTTAATATATTTAAATGTCCGCTATAAGAGGATGCGTCATTTAAGTATTCATTTAACATCGCTTGAGTAACACCATTGGTATGTAAATCCATGGCTTCTTTATATGCTATAAGTGGTTGCAGTAACTCTTTAGAAGCTCTTATATAACCAACCCTTAAAGCTGGAGCTAAACTTTTTGAAAATGAACCTAAATGATAGCTATTATTTGGAATCAAACTAGATATAGATTGTGATTTTTCTTTAAAATATAAATCTTTGTATGGTGCATCTTCTATGATAATTCCACCATCTTTTAGTATGATATTTGCTATATTTTCTCTTTTTATTTGTGAATAAGACTTTCCACTTGGATTTTGAAAATCAGGAATTAAATAGGCTAGTTTGGTTTTATGAAAACTTTTTCTAAAACTTTTAAGATGAATACCTGTTTTTTTTAAAATCAAGGGCTCTTGAGTAATATTATTTAAATCAAATATATTCATAGCTCCTAAATATGATGGTGCTTCAGTTGTAATAGTTTTACCTTGATGGTATCTTGATATAATATCTAAGGCTTGTTGTGAACCTGAAGTTATCATTATATTATTAGCATCTGTTTTAAACCCTTCATTTGTATAAAGTAAGGCTATTTTTTCTTTTAAACTTTGTAATCCTGTAGATGTACTATATTGAAGTGTCTGATTATCTTTTAATACAATATTTGCACATCTTTGTAATTGTTTAGATGGAAATAATTCCGCATTTGGTAGACCTCCTGCAAATGATATTGTTTGATTATTAATATTTTCTAGTATTTCTCTAATAAATGATCGTTTCATATATGTACCTATTTTTTTGATTATATAATAGCAGTAAATAAAAAACAATTCTTCACATAAAATGCTACTATAGTTATCTATTTTTGCTAATTTTATTTACTATTTATGCTATAATTATTGAAAAAGGGCTGTATTTTGCATAAAAAGCAAACAAATCTATTACATAGTAAGATCTCAAATGATATTATGAACTATATAAATAATCATATTCAAACAGATATTAATATAGATCAATTAGCTTATGATTTTAAGATAAGTAAGTATCATCTTCATAGAATATTTAAAGAGCAAATGGGAAGTAATATATATGAAACAATTAAATCAATAAGATTACAAAAAGCATCAAATCTATTAATCACAAATAAATATTCTACAATATCTGAAGTAGCTATGATGTGTGGATATAGCTCTCAAACTTCATTTATACGGGCATTTAAAGCACGATTTGAACAAACCCCAAAGTTTTGGAGAAATGGTGGGTATAAAATATATTCAAATAAAATATTAAGTGCCTCTTCAACTGCTAGTATATCAAGTGCTGATTTTTCTCATCTTGAACCAAAGATTGTAAAAACAAAAAGAAAAACAGTATATTATATTAGACAAAAGGGTTATAATAAAAAAGCTATGTATATATGGCAAAAAATGATGGCATGGGTATATACAAATGATATAAAACAGTATGAACAAATTGGTGTTTATCATGATAATCCCATTATTACTCCACTTGATCAATGCTCTTATGTTGTATGTATTTCTCCCAAAAATAATATTAAATTAAAAAATACTAGTCTACCATCTTTTGAGATGTATGAAGGAATTTGTGCTACTTTTGAAGTTGAAGGTAAATATGGAGATATCTTAAAACTAATTCAATGGGTATATCATCACTGGCTACCAAATAGTGGCTTTGAAACTACTACAATACCCTCTTATAGTATTATGCATAAAAACCATTTTTTAAGTGATGATAGTAATTTTAAGATCACTTATTACGTACCAATTAGGTATGTTTAAGAAATACTTATTTTTTAAAAAGTTACAAAATAGATACAATTAATAATTTCTAATAAAACTTATGTAAGAAAAATGTAAGATTAGTAGGAATATAATTGAAGATGGTAAGGGGGCAGAGATGCGTTTTTTATTTATCTTTTTTTTATTAACTTATTCGTTGCTTTTTGCAAATATATCAACACCATACAGTCTTAAAAATAATACAAAAATTGAAGTTGTCAATAATATATCTTTTGTGGATGATATCACTATAAATAATCGTGAATTTGATTCTCTAGAACAAGAGGAGATAGAGTTTTATGCAGAGGATTTAATTGATGGTAAAGTTATTATTGAAGGATTATTAGAGAGTGAAGATAAAAATACTTCAGTTAACTCTTTATTTGTAGAGATAACTACAGATGGTGGTAAAACTTGGTCTAGGGCAAAAGGACATAAAATTTGGGAATGGTCATTTAAACCTAAATTTAATAAAGTATATAAATTCTCTTTACGAGTTGTAAAAGATATAATAAAATTTCATGATATCGAGTTTGAACAATTACCTAAAATTGCAATAAAAAGTATATACCCAAGTACGATACCAAGAGGAGTTATAAAAACTTTACAAATTAGGGGTGAAAAGTTTACACCTAAATTAATTTTTGATTTTTCTTCAAAAGATATTATTGTATTATCTTCAAAATTTATAAATAAAAATAATATAGAACTTAAAATAAAATCTTCAAAGAATAGTAAAGTAGAAGTTGCAACTTTAAGATATAAAAAAGATAAAACAAAACCTTTTCAGGTTGCTAATGTTGCTTTATGGGTAGTTGATAAGATAAGAATGACTATACCAAAACTTCAGTGTAACAAAGAACCTAAAACAGATGCAAAAATAGCTGATATTAATATAGAACCAAAAAGTATATATGAGATTACTCCTGTTATAGTAGATGGGGCAACAAGTCAATCTGCTCATGCTAAAGTATTAGAAGGTTATATCCCTTTTTTAGATGATCAGACAGTTTTAAAATGGGATATTGCTGGAAATACAAAACCAGCACAATTTGTGGTAAATTTCTATACGCCAGATAAAGTGAAAGTAAAAAGTTTTACAATTACCAAAAATGCTCATCATGGTATAGGTCAATTAAAATTAACACCAAATCAATTATATGAGTTATATAAAAAAATACCAGCTAAAATTACTCATGATAGTAAAAATAATGCCCAAAAAGAGAAATTGTTATATTATGTAGATAATTTTCCCGGAAGTAGATTTTTATTTTGGGAAGTGATAGCTCAAAGTAAAATAAGATCATGTAAAGATTATAAATTAACAAAATTAGCACAATCAAAATTTGGTGCATTACGAATGGGAGCGGCACCTACCGGAACTAGCTGTGATTCTAGAAACCAACTCTTAACTGCTACAAAAAAAGGTGGAAAAAAAGGGGAGGCTTTTTATCCTGGAGATACTTTAGAACTATATGGGGAGTTCTCCCTTGAAAATTCTCCCTGGAGACCTACTCATTTGGTTATTGATTGGGGTAATGGCGAATATGATAATTTAGAGATAAAAGATTATGATAGGAATGCTGCTTTACAATGTGCAAATGTGGCAAATGGAAGTTTTGATTGTAAACTTGAAACAACTGGTCAAAACCAGATGATACCATTTTCTATTGAGCATACCTATAATCAAGCTGGTAGGTTTAAAGTGCGAGTATATGTTTTACCACAAGAGGATATCTCAAAGATAGATTCAATTGCACAAAAAAATAAAAAACAAGATGCAAAAGAGTTAGCTCAAAATAATAGTGAAAAACCAACATATTATGCAACAACAAATTTAATTAAAAATGATGGATATAAAAATATTAAATTCTCATCGGCAAGTAGTTTAAATAATATGAGTAAAATTGTATCTTCTTCAGATAGAATATTTGAAGTATATTGTAATCCTTTAGATATATATATTGTAAAAGATCCAGCTGCAACTGGTCCACTATCACTAGAATTAATAAAAATTTATGATTTTTCTACCAATAATAATATAACCACTTTTGGGAATAATACAAATCTACTTACAAATACTACAAATATATCTTATGATAAAAAAGTATCATATTCAAAAACTATAAAAAACCCATTTCCTTCAAATAAAAATCACGATAAAAAAGCACATACAGAAGTTTCATCATGTGATGGGGTACTTTTAAGTAGAGCAAAATTAAGTTTTCATGGACAAGGATATGTAAAAATTATTTGGAAAGTAGATGGAGTTGTAGTTAGTGAATCAAATATGAATATTGGACCATCGACAAAAAGAGAAAATTTAAATTATAAAGATAAATCATCTTGGCAAAAGCCTATAAATGATGAGTTAATTATTAATTCTGTTGAATTGCCAATACAAGATATAGCTAAACATACACTAAGTGTAAGCGCACAAGTTATACCTGATCCAACTGGTTCAAATATTGATATATCTGCTTTAGATAGTATATTAAATAAATCAAAACAAAATATAAACTATCATCATCAATCCTTGCCAATAATTCCAAAAGAATCTATCCATTTTTATCCAATATTCTCCTCTACTAAATCTTCAAATACATTTTTGAATAAGATAAAAACATCAATAGGTTCAGTTAAAAATATAAAGCCATATTTTGTAAGTGATGATGGGTATTATACTGTTACGAAACACAGCTCGTCCACCCCTTGTACTTTTAAATATCCAGTTGAAGATGGTAAATTTTTAAAAATATTTAATATTAAAAATTTAAAAAAAACATCAAATGGATATAGTGGTGATGCAAATGTATTGTTTTATTTAAATAATACAAAACTATCAGCTGGTGTTTATTTTATGCCAATACATTTTAAAAATTGGGTAGTAAATGAGCAAAATATTGTAACCAAAGGTAAACTAATAACTTCCCAAAGTAGAAAGATTGATAATATTGAGGGGATGAATATTACAATTAAATCTTTATATACCTCACCATATAAAAAACTAACTGCTATTTTAGATGTACAGATAAATAGTAGCTCATTGTTTACTGCTTCAAGTGGAAATAAGGCTAAAGCTCATAAATGGGTTGATCTTAAAGCTTTACTTTCATATAAAGGAGATTGGTATATATCAAATCAAAAATTACCTATTACCCGTATTGGTTGGAGTTTATTTAATATATCATCTTCAAGTGTAGCTATAGATTTAAGTAAAGAGAATAAAAAATCTTTATGTGGCAGTAAAGAGTTTATAGGAATAGATCTTGGATCAAAGGCAAAACTTTATCCTTATACTTTTAATCTAGCAAATGATATTAAAATAGATGTTAAAGATTGGGCGATTACAAGTAATGGATTATGTGGGTCAATATTTAATAATAAAGGGTTCTCTCATGTTTTTGGTGATGGAAAGATTGGATGGAAAGGGTTAAGTGTTATTGCTAATAATCATAATTTAAGAGCCAATTATAAAGGTTTTTATGTTGATATGGCTTGGCCAAAATTACATTTAAATGGTGGAGATGTAGAGTTAAATTATAAATCAAATCAAGATAATGAGTCAAAAGTAAGTATCAATTTTGATTTATCAAAAACGCTTAATGAATCATACGGTGCAACAAAATTAAAAATCAAAAAAATCAAATCTTTTGAGAAACGAAAATTTGACTGGGGTATAGCTACTCAATCACAACTAAATTATGTAGATAGGGATGGTAAAAATAAGATTGTTGTGGATATTGATGATATATTTTTCTCTATTTTTAGTACAGTTGGTTTTGGAAAAGACAATAAAGAACAAACACAAATTAAATTGGATAAACAAACTATTAATTTAGGTGGAGCTGTTGTAGATGTAAATAGTGTAACTTTAAAAGCAAATCAAGCACATGGTAAATCAAAAAAATTAGATACAAAATTTATAGCAACATTGACTCTAGACAAATGGAGTCAAACCCAAGCAAATTTAACTTATGAGTTAGAGAAAAAATCTAAAAATATTGTTGCTTATGGACCAGATATATCAAAATTTAAACCTATATCAAGAAAATATCCAGAAGTTAATTCAATGAATAATAGCACTTTAAAAAATCTAAAATATATACCAAAAGCATCTAGTGCATATTATAACTTACCAAATAAAACATACTATGTATCAAATCTATTTGATAGTTTAATTAATCATAAAAACTATATTGATATAGGAGTATATCCTCAAATTGCTGGACTTAATGTAAATGCTTCAAATGATGACTGTAGTGCAATGGCAAATGATACCTTTAGTGCGCATGTAGATACACAATATTTTGGAGAGGGGCCATCAATTGCAGCAACATTTAGATATGGAACACTAAATAATAAAAGCTATTGGCTTATATTTTCACAAGGAACTTTTATGCCTGGAATTCCAATATTTCCAGCAGTATCTATGTATAAATTAAAAGGTGGGGCTGTTTGGAGATTTAATCCTGAAGATTTAGCTTATGGTTCAGGTTGTAACTCTACACCAAATTTAAATTATGGACTTGGTTTAGCTTTTGGAGTGGGACTTGAGATTTTAAGTAGCGATATTGCTAAAATAGAAAGTACGATGGTTATAAATCCAACAGAAAAAAAGATAGGTTTTTACAATATTAGTGGGCAAATTTTAAAACAAATTGATATTGATGAAGGGAAAATTGAGTATGTTTATGGAAGCCATTTTCAAACAATTTTAGGTGCAAAAGTTGGATTACCAAAAGGAGAAGAGTATTTAAGCTTAGATGCGACAAATGGAAAATTTGGAAAAATTGATTTAAGACTGGGTGGAGAATATTATTTACATATAGGTACACAAGAGGCATCAAATAGAATAAAAGGTAAACTACTTATTTTTGATGGAGATATGTATATTATGGCCGGAACTGATATTAAAGGAGTAAAAGCAGGACTTAGTACATATTTTGGATTTAGTACGGAAGGAGATAGTCCTTGTACTAAGTCAAGAGCTGATTGTGCTTCTATTGGCGTTAGTACCGATACTGATTTTGCACTAAGTTATAGTCCCTTTGGTTTTGATTTGCACAAAAGTCAAGATTTTAGTGTATCTGCTTGTATTGATGTTGGAAAAACGATTTGTATAAATCCAAGTCTATCTGGATATTTTGATATGAGTTGTTGTTCAAGTGTTAAAATTGCTGCAGGTATGGAATTAGATCTGCCTTATCCAGCTCCTGATGTTGGTTTGTATATTGGTATTGTACCAGTAGATTTTGATGTTGATATACATTGGTAAAAGGATAGATGATGAAAAGATATTTAACTCAATTTTTAACAACTATAAAAATAGTATTTTTAATAATGGGGCTGCTCTCATGCAGTTTAGATGCTAGTTCTTTACCTAAAAAATATAGCTCTATTCAATGTGCATCTAATGGTTTGGGAAAAATTTATTTTAGTTGGATTGTTCCTCCATCTTTTTACCCAGCTGGAGGATGGCGTTTAGTTGATATGAGAACAAAAAAAGTTATAGTAGATTCAATTAAATCTCAAGATAGTGATTTTTCTACTATTATGCAAAAAAAGAGAAATCTTACAAAAAAAGATATAAAAGCACAAAATATGCTTATGTTAAAAGTGATGATGGATTTTGAGTATGCAAAATCTGTGGGATTTGCATTAGAACTAAATAATATTAAAGCTGGTTCAAGAAAGTATAAATTAATAGGGTTAGATAAAAATAATAAAAAATTAATAGTATTAAAAAGTAAAAATATCAATAGTTTTATAGCTTCTAAATTACCTCAGCGACCAAAGAATTTAAGGGCAAAAGTAGATGGTGGAGCTATAAAGCTTTTTTGGGATAGTCCAAAAAATGATAAATTTATGCCATTTAAATATGAAGTATTACGACAAAATAAAGATAAAAGCTATACTCGTGTAAATGATATAGTTTTAACTGGTATAAAATGGGATAATTTAAAGGCGGTATTTACAGATCCCTTTGCTCCTTATGGAAGAAAAGTTAAATATATAGTAAAAGGGGTTGACCAATTTAATAGAAAGTCTAAACCATCTGTGGTTACTATTTTTCATGAAGATCCCAAATCTTTAAAAGCACCAACAAATATTGTATCAAAGATAAAAAATAGATATATAAAAATAAGTTGGCAAAAAAATGACAACCCTTTTACTGTTGGGTACATTATTGAAAGAGGAAATAGTGATATTGGATTTTTTACTATGTTAAGTAAAAAACCTTTAAAAGCTACTAGTGATTACTTTATAGATAAAACGGCAAAAGAGGGTGTTACATATATTTATAGAGTAAGAAGTGTTAATAATTTAGGGAAAATAGGGTTACCTTCAAAATTAACATATATTAAATTTATAAAAAATACTATACCAAAACCTATAAAAAGTCTAAAAGCTAAAATCTATCCATCAATGGTAAAATTAATATGGAGAGCAAGAAATAAAAATATTGCAGGTTATATAGTTCAGAAAAAATATAAAACTCAAGCTAAATGGGTAAGATTAAATAGTGATTTAATCTTAAATACTTATTATCAAGATAATTTCTCTTTAGATGCTATAGGGGAAGTTTCATATAGAGTAATAACTGTTGGAACAAATGGAAAAAATAGTAAACCATCAAAACAACTTAATGTTAATTTATTAGGGAAATTAGATATTTATGCACCTACAATAACTAGTATAGATGGAGTAAATGCAAAGGTAGTATTAAAATACTCGTTATCTAATGTTGGGGCAAAAGCTAACCAAGTTTTAGTTATTAGAGGGAATTCTTCTTCTGATGTTGGCATGGTTATAGCAACACAAAACAGTAAAAAGGATAGTTATATAGATATGTTTGTTCGTCCAGGTGAAGATTATTGGTATGCCTTAAAAGCTATAACAAAAGATAAAAGAGAGAGTAAAATTAGCTCAAAACTAAAAGTAAGGGTGAGTTCTGCAAAAATAAAAACTCCAAAATTACTAGATGTTAAATATATATCTAAACCTTTTAGGCATATAAAAGTATCATTTGAAAAAGCACCAAAATTTATGAGTACGTTAATATTTGTAAAGAGTGAGATTGATAATATC
The DNA here is from genome assembly GCA_964486745.1 of uncultured Arcobacteraceae bacterium. Lineage (GTDB taxonomy): Bacteria > Campylobacterota > Campylobacteria > Campylobacterales > Arcobacteraceae > JAYEFX01. Next base: position 24,291 of record CAZAOJ010000017.1, on the reverse strand, counting down.
TGGATAAAAAAAGATATAGCACTAAGTAAAGATTTTTTTATAGATACAAATATACCTAAAAAAGGGAAAATTAGTTATAAAATAGTTTATCAAGCGCAAGATGGAACAACTAGCGCTGAATCTAAAACTATAACATTACATATCAAATAATAATTTGATTATTTTCGTTCACAAGTATGACAGTAAAGTGTATGCTCTGGAACACTACAAAGTACACAGGGATTGAGTTCTTCCTTAAATTCTCGTTTATTTGTACAATTATGATGAGTTGAAGCTACATAGCTAACATTTAAAACTGGATCTATTACAAGTTTATTTATGATCTCTTTTGGGGTATTAGGATTTTTTGATAATGCTCTTCTAACTCTCATAAGAGGGGAATGTAATAATTTATACATGATATTTTGATTTGTTGTATTTCTAGCTAACTCTAATTGTTCTCTGTATGATTCATTATCAAGCATATAGTAGTACCTTATGTAAAAAAGATAATTTATTGTATGATAAATAAACTTAAATGTAACATAAAAGTAATATTTATAAGTATTGTAATAATAACATGTAAAATAAGGTACCACAAATTATAGAAACTAAATAGTTATTAAATCTTATATGTAAAAATGCAGTAATAAATATTGATAAAATCTCTTTTGTCCCATATGGAGTAGTTGTAAAATCTACATTAGCAAGAGTGTAAAATATCAATATTGTCATAATTGTTGGAGGGAAGTATTTTCCTATGTATTTTAGGGTTTCAGACGGTTCCTTATGTGTAAAAAATAAAAATGGAAATACTCTAGTAAAAAAGTTTGCTAAGGTCATGACTATTATTGCTAGATAAATATCAGACATTTTTAGATTCCAAATTCTTTTTAAAGATTAGTAATGCAATTAAACTACAAATCATTGAAAAAATTAGCATATTACTAGGAGGAATAAATATAAGTGCAATTATTGAAGTTATTGTTGCTATTAAAAAAGGAATATAATTTTTATTTGTTTTGTATTGCTCAATTGCCAAAACTACAAATAAAGCTGTTAATGAAAAATCTAAACCTTTTGTATTAAAATCTACAAATGAGCCAAATATAGCTCCTAATATTGTACCTAATACCCAATATGATTGATTTAGTAAAGATAGATAAAAATAGTAATATTTATGGTTTATTTGAGGATTTTCTTTTATTGTCGTAAGTAATCCATATGTTTCATCTGTAAGTGCGAATATAAGATAAGGTTTTAATTTTTTAGTTTTTTTAAATTTTTTAAGAACAGATAATCCATAAAAAGATTGTCTAATATTTACAAATATTGAAGCTATTGCTATATCTACAAGCCCTACTTTTGCATTAAAAAAACCAATAGCCAAAAACTGCAACGCTCCAGCATATATAAAAATTGACATTAATAATGCTATATACCACGGATAGTTAAAACTTACAAGAAGTAAACCAAAAGCAAATCCAAGTACTATATATCCCATCATAACTGGGATTGATACTTTAAATGCTGCTTTTAGCTCTCTTTTTTTCATTTATTTATCTAAAAGATCTACTTCCCAAAAAAAGTCAATCCATTCATATGCCTCTTTTATAGCAAAATCTGGTTGAACTATTGCTGTTGGTTTATAAAATATAGTTGCTAGTTTAAATTCAACATTTGGATAATCTTTTCTTAACATCTCAAAGATTTTTTCCATTGTCTCGCCACTATCAACTATATCATCTATGATTAATACTTTTTTGGCATCTTTTAAACAAGGAACATTAAAGATTTTAAAACTATCTAGTCTTTTTGTATTATCATAATGGATAGAATTAAGTGTAAATAGTCTTCTTGTATCCATTGCTTGAGCCATAAGATGAGAGAGGGTAAGTCCACCTCTTGCTATACTTAAAAGAGTATCTGGATTATATGGTTTGACATACTGTACTAAAGTTTTGGCATCTTGCTTAAACTCTTCATAGCCATAATAATATTTATTCAATTTAATCCTTTATATGTTAGTGTAAAATAAATGCTAATAAACTAATAACAGTGATAGTAAGTAAACCTAAATTTAGATCTTCAAACTCTTTTTTTGCTAGTTTAATGATTGTAAATAATATAAAACCTGCTGCAATACCATTTGTAATAGAAAAAGTTAATGGCATTAAAATAACAATTAAAAAAGAGGCTGCACTTATAGCTAAATCAGTTTTCTCAAAATTAATTTTACCAAGTTCTGTAAACATCAATACTCCAACAACAACTAAAATTGGATAAATTGCATTGCCTGGAATAGATTTAAATAATGGAAGTAAAAACAAAGTCCCAACAAAAAATAATCCTGTAAACACTGCAGTCAATCCAGTTCTTCCACCCTCTTCTACACCTGAAGCTGATTCTATAAATGATGTTGTTGTAGAAACACCCAATAAACTCCCAGCAACTGTAGCAACAGCATCTGCTTCTAAAGTTTTTTCTAATGATTTGTCATTTTTGTCATTTTCTTGAAATAGATTTGCCCTAGTCCCCACTCCTGTTAGAGTTCCAAGTGTATCAAACATATCAGTTATTAAAAATGTTATAATTACAGGTAATAAAGATAATGTTAATGCTGAAGTTATATCTAGTTGTAAAAGTATTGGAGAAATTGATGCTGGAGAGCTAAAATATTCTGTAGGTGCTGCACTTAATCCAAAAATCCAGGCTACAATTGATGTAATTGCAATAGATAAAATAAAAGCACCTTTTAATTTATATGCATAAAAAACAAAGGCAAGTATTAAACCTAATACCCCAAGTAATACATTTGTATCACTAAAATTTCCAAGACCAACAAGTGTAGCTTGATTATCTACAATCATGCCCATTTGCTTAAGTCCAATAAATGCAATAAATGCACCAATACCAGCACTAATAGCTCGTCTTAAGTCCATGGGAATTGAAGTCATTATCCAGACTCTAAAATTTGTAAAGGATAAAATTACAAATAAAATTCCAGATATAAACACAACACCAAGTGCTGTTTGCCATGGAAGTTTCATACCTAAAACCAACCCATATGCAAAGTAAGCATTAAGTCCCATTCCTACACTCATAGCTATTGGTGTATTTGACCATAGTCCACTAAAGATTGTTGCAAGTATAGTTATAATTGCAGTTGCCGTTACAACTGCATCCATTGGTAGCCCCGCATCTGCAAGAATAAATCCATTTACTGGTACGATATACATCATTGTTAAAAATGTTGTAAATCCTGCAGTAAATTCAGTTTTGACATTTGTGTTATGCTCTTTTAGTTTAAACATATTTTTCTCCTTTTATTTGATAACTCTTGGTAATTGAGTATTTAAATGTGTCATTATTTCATAATGAATTGTATCATGAATTGATGCTAGATGTGATGCATCATCAAATATACAAATTTCATCATCATCTCCTTGAATACTTAAACTATCCATTGATACTCTTCCTAATATTTGTCTTCCATCTTGAATATGAGCATTTTGATTTTCATTTATTCTAAAAAAACCATCCCCGTATCCTATGTCATAATTTGAAACTATATAGTTGTTTGTTGGTATTTCATATGTAGCTCCATATCCTATACTATCACCTTTTTTTAATTCTCTACTTGATATTTTATTTGCGTATAAACTTAAAACGGGTGCTACATTGGTTTTATATTTTTCTATATCAATATATCCATATAGTCCTATACCAATTCTTGCTATATCATATTTATTATTATCAACTTTATGTGAACCTGTACTATTTGCACAATGTATTCTAAAAGGAGTTTTTATTGATTCCTTTATTTGTTTTATAGATGTATTAAAAATATCTTCTTGTGTTTTCGTAATATTATTATCTTCATCTGCACAGCAAAAATGAGTAAATACACCTTTGAGGTTTAAAGTATGTTTTTTTATAAGGTTTAAAGCTTCCGTTATTTGTGATACTTGTATTCCATTTCTACTCATGCCTGTATCAATTTTTAGTTCTACATTTGTATTAGGTGGGTATTTTGATATATCATCTAAACAATTTATTGTAAAATGGAAATTTGAACTATAGTTTTTAGTAGGTATTTCATATAATACTAATATAGTCTCAAAATTATAACTATTAGCAATATTAGCTTCATAGATATTTTTAACTATACAATGGTTTATTCCAAACTCTTGAGATAATTGAGATATTTGTTCTATTCCATGTCCATAGGCATTATCTTTTAGTGCAATACAAAGTTTATTTTTCTCTCCTAATAATTTACTATAGTAAGAAGCATTGTTAAAAAAGTTCTTTTTATTTAGATATATTGTTGCCATATGTTCTCTTTATTTTAGAGGTATATTCCACTTTTTATAGTATGCTACTACTCGTAAAGTAACACCAAATATAAAAATTATTGCTATATTTATTGGTAGTAGAATATCTAAATTATACAAAATATAGACTAAAATACCAACAACTAAAGATACGGTACCATAGAATCCTGTTTTAAAAATAAAAGGTACTTCATTTATTATAATATCTCTTACAATTCCACCACCAACTGCAGCAATAAAAGATAGCATAATAACCCCAGCAAAATTAAATTTATGCTCTAAAGCAATCATGGCTCCTGTTATTGAAAATGCCACAAGACCTATAGAATCACTTACTATAAAGTATGGTTTATTTTCAATTGATTTTCGTCTATGTACTTTAAATATTATTAATAAAATTAAAACTATAAAAACTACAAGGGCAGGTGCTGTGTGAGTAAAAGTGTATGGAGTGGATCCTATTGTTATATCTCTAAGTATCCCTCCTCCAAGTGCAGTTAGAAATACTGCTACTAATACACCTAAAAGATCTAAATGATTTTTAGCTGCAGTAGAGAAACCACTTATTGTAAAAGCGATTATCCCTATAAACTCTGCAACTTCAAACATAAGTTAATGTGATAAGATTTGATCTAGGAATAGTTTCAATCTATCAGATTCTGGATTTTCAAAGAATTTATTTGGAGTATTCTCCTCAACAATTTGACCTGCATCCATAAATATAACTCTATCAGCTACTTTTTTTGCAAATCCCATTTCGTGAGTTACACAAATCATTGTACGACCTTCTTTAGCAAGTTCTATCATAACATCAAGAACTTCTGATACCATCTCTGGATCTAGTGCAGAAGTTGGCTCATCAAAAAGCATAATATTTGGGTTTTTACAAAGGCTTCTTGCAATTGCAACTCTTTGTTGTTGACCACCACTTAGTTGATTTGGATATTTATCTGCTTGATCAGCAATTCCAACTCTTTCAAGATATTTCATTGCTATTTCAATTGCTTCTTTTTTAGGTTTCTTTTTTACCCATATTGGAGCTAAAGTTAAATTATCTAAAATTGTAAGATGTGGAAAAAGATTAAAATGTTGAAATACCATAGCAACATCTTCTCTAATAGCTTTGATTTTTTTCACATCATCTACAAGTTCAACATCATCAACTACAATTGATCCTTCTTGGAATTGTTCAAGATAGTTTATACATCTAATTAAAGTAGATTTACCACTTCCTGATGGCCCACAAACAACTATAATCTCACCTTTTTTAACTTCTAAATTTATATCTTTTAGTACATGAAAATCACCGTACCATTTATTTAAATTTTTTATTTCTATTACGTTATTATCTTTCATATTTATCCCTATTTCAAGTTCGTATTAAATTGTTTTTCTAGTTTTTGCGAGTATTTACTCATTCCAAAACAAAATGCCCAGAATATTACAGTTACAAAGACATAACCTTCAGTTTCCATACCTAGCCAATGAGAATCTGCTGCAGTAATTTTAACCATTGCAAGTAGATCAAATAGACCAATAATAAGTACTAAAGTTGTATCTTGGAATAGTGCTATAAATGAACCAACAAGATTTGGAATAGCAACTTTAAGTGCTTGAGGTAATATAACCAATAGCATTTTTTGCCAGTAAGATAATCCAATAGCATCTGCTGCTTCATATTGTCCTTTTGGAATAGATTGTAATCCACCTCTGATATTCTCAGCTACATATGCAGCTTGGAAAAGAGTAATACCAATTAGTGCTCTTAAAAGTTTATCAAATGTAATACCATCAGGAAAAAATAGAGGTAAAATAACAGAAGACATAAATAAAATTGTAATTAAAGGTACCCCTCTAATAAATTCTATATAAGTTACACATACACTTTTAATGATTGGTAAATCAGATTGTCGTCCAAATGCTAAAATAATCCCAATAGGAAAAGAAAATACAATCCCAACTGCAGCAACTACAATAGTTAGCATTAATCCACCCCATTTATCTGTAGGAACAGATTCTAAACCAAACATTCCTCCACTTACAAGTATTAGTGCAAATGCAAAATAAACCGTAAATGTAGCAAATTTTATTTTTGCACCTTGTGCAAATTTGAATACAGCAATTACTACAAAAAATAGACCCAGTGCCAGTTGTAATCGCCATAATTGTTCTGCTGGATAAAATCCATATAAAAACATATCAAGTTTCATTTTAATAAATACCCAACACGCTCCCGTACCTGTACAATCTGCACGTGTAGTTCCTACAAAATTAGCATCTGTGTATGCCCATTGTATAAATGGTGGTAATACCCAAAATAAAAATGCTATTCCTAAAAATGTCATTGCTGTATTTAAAGGAGTAGAAAAAAGGTTATCTCTTAACCAGTGAATTATACCTTTTGTACTTGAAGGAGCCTCTAGGGTTGGTTTTTGTTCATATACCGCCATCTTATCTCTCCTTAATTTTCATTTTGTGATTAAACCAGTTAAGAATTGCAGATACGACTAAACTAATAACTAGATATACTAGCATTGTGATAGTTAAGATCTCAATAGCTTGACCAACTTGATTTAGTGATATTCCCGCAAATAATGTAACTACTTCTGGATAACCAACAGCAGCTGCTAATGATGAGTTCTTTGCTAAGTTTAAATATTGATTGATAATTGGAGGAATTGCGATTCTTACAGCTTGTGGTAAAACTACAAGTTTTAAAGACTGATATGAACTCATACCAAGAGAAGCAGCTGCCTCTTTTTGACCCTTGCTAACAGCTTCAATACCACTTCTAATTGCTTCAGCAATAAAAGTTGAAGTATAGACTACAAGTGCAAAAGTTAAAGCAATAAATTCTGGAGATATTACCTTTCCACCTTGAAAATTAAATCCTCTAAGTGCAGGATATTCAAAATTTGGGTTTGCTCCACCTGCAAAGTATGCAATAATTGGAAGAAATATAAACATCCCTATTCCTACAATAATTACAGGAAAATCTTGACCAGTATTCTCTTGTCTTTTATTTGCCCATTTATTTAAAATAAATGTTGCAACCGCAGCTATCACAAAACTAGATAATACTGCAATAGTTGTAGAGTTCATCTCTGGAAGGGGTAGATATAAACCTCTATTATTCATAAATATGGAGTCAAAAAAATTAATACTTTGTTTTGGACTAGGAAGCATCTGTAATACAACATTATACCAAAATAAGATTTGTAGTAATATAGGAATATTTCTAAATATATCTATATATGCTGCACTCAACTTCTTAATCAACCAGTTATTAGATAATCTTAAAACACCAACAATAAGACCTAAGATAGTTGCAAATATAATCCCTACAAATGAGACTATTAAAGTGTTTGCAAGTCCAACTAAAAATACTCTACCATGAGTTGACGTTGAAGAGTATTCTATAGGAGATTCATCTATTTCAAATCCAGCAGTTCCATCTAAAAAGGCAAAACCTGTTTTTATGCCTCTTTGTTCTATATTGTCCATTGTATTTCCGCCAATATACCACAAAAAAGCAACTAATCCTATGATAGTTAATATTTGAAATAATGCCCCTCTAATCTTTTGATTCCTCAAAAGTGCTAACATTGATATCCTTTATATGTGAGTAAAGCGAGGAACGTATTCCTCGCTTATATGTTTAAGTTTTTTTAAAAGTAAGATAACTATTATCTAAATGGAGGAGAATATTGTAATCCACCATCTTTCCATTGAGCATTTAGCCCTCTTTTAATTTTTAGTGGAGTATTGATACCAACATTTCTTTCAAACACTTCACCGTAGTTACCTACTTGTTTGATAATTTGGTATGCCCAATCTTTATTTAAGTGAAGATTCTCACCTAATTTTCCTTCAAGACCTAAAATTCTTCTTACTGTAGGATTTTTTGAAGTCTTTAAACTGTCAATATTTTTACTAGTAATTCCATTTTCTTCAGCTGCTACCATAGCATTAAAAGTCCATCTTGCAATATTAAACCATACATCATCACCTTGTCTTACAACAGGTCCTAATGGCTCTTTTGAAATGATCTCTGGAAGTACTACATGATTTGCACCATCTTTAAGTTTTGTTCTTAGTCCATAAAGTTGAGATGAATCAGATGTTAAAACATCACATCTTCCACTTTCATATGATGCAAGAACTTGATCATTTGAATCATATGAAACAGATTTATATTTCATATTATTTGCTTTAAAGTAATCTGCAACATTAAGTTCTGTTGTAGTTCCTGTTTGGATACATACAGATGCACCATCTAATTCAAGTGCAGATTTTACACCTAAATCTTTTCTTACCATAAAACCTTGACCATCGTAGAAGTTTACAGCAGCAAAGTTAAATCCTAAAGATGCATCTCTAGTATTTGTCCAAGTTGTATTTCTAACTAAGATATCAATTTCACCACTTTGAAGTGCAGCAAATCTCTCTTTTGAGTTAAGATTTACATATTTTACTTTTGAAGCATCACCTAAAACAGCTGCTGCCATAGCCTTACAACCATCTACATCAATACCTTTATAAACTCCACCACTTACAACTTCAGAGAAACCAGGAAGTCCTCCATCAACACCACACTTAACAAAACCAGCTTTTTTTACATTTTCTAATGTACCAGCACTTGCTACTACTGCTGTAGCCATTAAAGCTGCAACAGATAATTTAATCATTTTTTTCATATTTAACCTTTCAGAATTTAAATCTTCATTCAGTTTAATATTTCTAACTTTAAAGTTTGGTTATAAAATATGTGTTTTTGCTATAAATATAAGAAAAATCATGACATATTTATTACATAACTTTTTTCAGTATTAGTTTGTATTATACTATTTATATTGAATAAGAATAACTTATATGCTATGATACATTTAAATTAAAATATTGGAAAAAAATATGGATCAAGACATTGCCTATAAAAAGCAATTAGAAGAAGAAGTAAAAAAACAACTTCTAGAATTAAGAGCAAAAGATCAATTACTAATAGCACAGTCAAAATTGGCTGCAGTTGGGGAAACATTATCTCATATTGCGCATCAATGGAAGCAACCTTTGTCTCAAATCAACTCAGTTGTTTTAAATATAGAAAGTGATTTTGAAGAAGAGAATCTTTCTAGAAAAGTACTTGAAGGGCATTTAAATGAGATTGAAAAATTAACTTTATATATGTCAGAAACTATTCAAAGTTTTAATACATATCTTCAACCAAGTAATAAAAAAGAGATTTTCTCTATGAAAAATGCTTTTGAGACCTCTTATGAACTTGTATATAAGTTGATTGAATCAAAACAGATAAAATGTAATATTGACATTTTACAAGATTCATATGTACAAGGGGTTCAAAAAGAGTTTGTTCAAGCTTTATTAGTATTATTAAACAATGCAAAAGATGTTTTAGTAGATAAAAATATTGATAATAAATGTATAAATATTAAAATATATACAAAACAAAATAAATCTATTTTTGAAATATCTGACAATGGAGGTGGGATAATAAAAGAGTATTTTGATAAAATATTTGATCCGTATTTTACAACAAAACCACACTCTCAAGGTACTGGACATGGATTATGTATGGCAAAAATGATAGTAGAAAAAAGTATGCATGGTAAACTTAATGTTATAAATGAAAAAGATGGTGCAAAATTTTCTATAATTTTAAATACTCAAGAGAAAAAATGAAAAACTATACAATACTATATGCAGAAGATGAAGATCAAACAAGGTTAAATTATACTACATATTTAAAAAGGTCATTTAAAAATGTGTATTCAGTAAGTAATGGCAAAGATGCTTATGGCATCTATTTAAAATATAAACCAGATATTTTACTTTTGGATATAAATATGCCAAAAATCAATGGTTTAGATTTAACAAATAAGATTAGAAAAAAAGATAAAAATACAAGAATTATAATACTTACTGCACATCTTGAGCAAGATAAATTATTATTTGCTGCACAACTTAATCTTACAAAATATCTTCCAAAACCAATATCAAGACAGGAACTAAAAAAAGCATTAAATGATGCCATAGAACAGTTGCAGCAGATCAATTCCAAAACAAAAATGATCTATTTTGGAGATGACTATTATTGGGATAAACAAAACAAGCAGCTGTTTTATGATGATAAACAAATCAAACTAACAAAAAATGAAATTGCACTGCTTGATCTTTTATTCTCTTCAAAAGATAAAATATTTAGTATAGATGAGATATCAATAGAGTTGTGGTCTGAGCTTGATGATTTGGATAATTCTACTCAAAAATTAAAAGATATTATAAAACGACTACGAAAAAAACTTCCTAAAAATATGATTGAAAATATTTATGGTGTAGGGTATAAATTAAATTTTAACATTTAACTTTTTTTGATACTTTTGCTCCACTTTTGTATTTTATAATTATTGATATAAAATTATAAAGGCTCAAAATGGAAGAACTATTAAAAACTCCCTTATATCATAGACAACAAAAATTAAAAACTAAAAATGTAAGTTTTTGTGGATGGGATATGCCTATTCAATATGATGGAATTATTGCTGAGCATGGATATACCAGAAATGATGTTGCCTTGTTTGATACTTCTCATATGGGAGAATTCTTTTTTAAAGGGGATATCAAAAACAGTGGAATAAATGAAGCTACATCTATAGATATTTTATCTTTGAATGTTGGTAAGTGTAAATATGGATTTTTACTAAATGAAAATGGTGGGGTTATTGATGATCTTATAATATATCGTTTAGGTGAAGATGAACTTATGATTGTTGTAAATGCTTCAAGACGACAAATTGATTATGATACCTTTTCTTCAAGGATAAATTCTGGAAAAATAGAAGATAAATCTATGGAATATGCAAAGCTTGATGTACAAGGTCCAAATTCAATCAAAGTTTTAGAAAAATATTTTGATTTAGATTTAAATGAATTAAAATTTTTCTCATTTGTTCAAACGAAAATATTTGATCAAGATTGTCTGTTAAGTCGTACAGGGTACACAGGTGAGATAGGTTTTGAACTATATATTGATGCTCCAACTTCAGTAAAAGTATGGGATAGTTTAATATCTGATAAAGTTCATCCAGCAGGGCTTGGAGCTAGAGATGCTTTACGTTTGGAAATGGGGTATAGCTTATATGGTAATGATTTAGATGAAAATACAACACCACTTGAAGCAAATTTAAATATGTTTATAAATTTAAAAAGAGATTTTATTGGTAAAGATGCACTTGTAAAACAAAAAGAGCAAGGTTTAAAAAGATTATTATTACCATTTAAAACAACTTCAAGAAGAAGTGCAAGAAAAGATTTTGAGGTATATCAAAATGGTAGAAAAGTTGGAGTTGTAACCTCAGCTGCATTTTCTCCGATATTAAATGTAGGTATTGGACTTATGATGGTGGAGCTTGAATTATTTGATAAAAATATTGAGTTTGAATTAAAAGATCAAAGAGGATCGATAAAAGCAAATATTGCTAGTTTGCCTTTTATAAAAAAATAAATTAAAACAGGAGAATAATAATGAAAAAATACAATGAAGAACATGAATGGGCACAAATTGATGGTGATGTTGCAAGTGTTGGGATATCAAAATATGCTATTGAACAACTAGGTGATATTACATTTATAGAGTTACCTGAAATAAATAGTGAAATAAGTGCATCCCATAGTGTTGCTTTTATAGAATCAGTAAAAGCTGCTTCAGATATATATACTCCAGTTTCTGGAGAGGTTATAGAAATAAATGAAGAGCTAGAAGATGCTCCTGAAACTTTAAATGAATCAGCGCAAACTACTTGGATCTTTAAAGTAAAGATGAGTGATGTAAATGAACTTGAAGAGCTAATGGATGAAGAAGCTTATTTAAAATATATTGAAACACTATAAAGGATAAAGATGCCATATACACCTCATACCCCAAAAGAAGTATCTGCTATGCTAGATACGATTGGCTTAGAAAATGAGAATGAATTATTTGATTGTATCCCAAGAGAGTTGCAAATAGATGGTTTAAATCTTCCCAATGGTTTAGATGAATTTACGGTATTTTCTAAGTTTAAAGAGATAGCATCTAAAAATGCAACTAATAAAACTATTTTTATGGGAGGTGGTTATTATGACCATATAATTCCTAGTGCAGTAGATGCCTTATCTATGAGATCAGAGTTTTATACAGCATATACACCATATCAAGCAGAAGCATCTCAAGGAACATTGCAATCTTTATATGAGTATCAAAGTTTGGTTTGTGCCCTAATGGGTATGGAAGTGTCAAATGCCTCTATGTATGATGGTGCTACAGCTTTGGCCGAAGCTGCTTTGATGGCAGTAAGAATTACAAAACGAAATAAAATACTAATTGATAAATGGGTAAATCCTACATATATAAAAGTTGTACAAACCTATCTTGAATTTAGAGATATTGATGTTGAGGTGGTTGATTATAATGATGCAAATATAGATGAAAATATTGCTGCATTTTTATTTCAAAATCCAAATTTTATAGGTGATATAAATGAGTTTGAATCTTTAATTGATACTTTGCACCAAAATAAAGCTTTGGCAGTTATGAGTGTTTATCCTATTGCTTTGGGATTATTGAAAACTCCAGGTGAACTTAATGTAGATATAGTAAGTGCTGATGGACAATGTTTGGGTAACTATATGAGTTTTGGTGGACCATCATTTGGAATTATAGCAACAAAGCAAAAATATATAAGAGATTTGCCAGGTAGAATCATAGGGAAAACTCTTGATAAAGATGATAATGAGTTGTTTGTGTTAACAATGCAAGCAAGAGAACAACATATAAGAAGACATAGAGCTACTTCAAATATATGTTCAAATCAAAATCTATTGGCACTTAGAAGTACTATATTTATGTCATTGGTTGGGCAAGATGGATTTGAACAATTAGCACAATTGAATTATAGTAAATGTGAATATCTAAAAGAGCAGTTGAAAACTATTACTAAGATTGAAATTTTTAATCAAAAAGATACATTTAATGAGTTTGTAATAAAAATAGATAAAGATGTTACATTATTTTTAGAAGAGTTGTCAAGCAAAGGTTTTTATGCTGGAATTAATTTAGGAAAACTGTATGAAAACTTACAAAATTGTATCTTAGTAAGTGTAACAGAAAAAAGAACAAAAGAGCAGATTGATAATTTGGTTGCAGCAATTAAGGAGTTGGTATGAGCAGTAAAACAATAACTATATTTGATAAATCTGTAGAGGATAGAAAAGGGATAAGCTTACCATCTTTTGATGTACCACAAAAATCTTTAGATAAAAAATATATAAGAAAACAAAAAGCAAATTTACCAAAACTAAGTGAATTTGATGTTGTGAGACACTATACAAATTTGTCAAATAAAAACTTCTCTATAGATAAAAACTTCTATCCTTTGGGTTCATGTACTATGAAATATAATCCAAAGGTAGCTGAAAGAGTTGCCTCTCTTGAAGGTTTTACCTCTATTCATCCCCATACTATTACAAATGGGATGGATGATGATATTCAAGGGTGTTTCCAAACAATTGATATGTTGGAAAAAACTCTTTGTGAAATTACAGGTATGAAAGCTTTTACAACATCACCTCAAGCTGGAGCTCATGGTGAGATGTTGGGAATTATGATGATTGATAAATATCATAAAAGTAAAGGGAATAAAAGAAAATATATAATTGTACCTGACTCATCTCATGGAACAAATCCTGCAACTGCAGCTATGGTGGGATATGATGTGATTACTATAAAATCTGATGAAAATGGAGCTATGGATTTTGAAGCATTCAAAGAAAAGATGAATGAAGATGTAGCTGCAGTTATGCTTACTGTTCCTAATACTTTGGGAATTTTTAATAAAAAGATCAAAGATATATGTGATTTAGCACACTCTTATGATGCAATGATGTATTATGATGGTGCAAATATGAATGCTATTATGGGTGTTGTTAGACCTGGAGATATTGGTTTTGATGTTATTCATATAAATGTACATAAAACTTTTGCAACCCCTCATGGTGGTGGAGGTCCTGGAAGTGGACCTGTTGGAGTAAATGAAAAATTAATCCCATTTTTACCAGATTTAAGAGTTAAAAAAAGCAATAGCAGATATTTTATAGATGATATACCAAAAAACAGTATTGGAAAAATTTCACCATTTTTTGGTAATTTTGGGATATCTTTAAGAGCTATAGTTTATATATTAACACTTGGAGCTAATGGGGTTAAAAACAGTAGTAGCAAAGCTGTATTAAATGCAAACTATATAAGGGTTAGATTAAAAGATTATTTTGATGTACCTTATGATGGTGCTTGTATGCATGAGTGTGTATTTAGTGCAAAAACATTGGCTAAAAATGGTGTTACTGCTATGGATATAGCTAAATACCTATTAGATTTTGGTATGCACTCTCCAACTGTATATTTCCCACTTATTGTAAAAGAAGCAATAATGATAGAACCAACAGAAACAGAAAATAAACAAACTATAGATATGTTTTGTGATCGAATGATAAAAGCTGTAGAGTTAGCAAAAACTAATCCTCAAGAGTTTAAATCATATCCAAAAACACTAGGTGTTTGTAGAGCTGATGATACAAGAGCGATTAAGAATTTAGATGTTTGCTATTGCTAATACCAAAGTGAGATTTATACACTCAAATAAGCTTGGTGCAAAACAAAATATGTCTATAGATGAGTCTTTGGTAAAATCATTTCAAAAAAATGATTTGCCAATATTTAGATTATACTCTTGGGAGAGATCGTTTACCATTGGGATCTCTCAAGATTTTGATAATTATGAGGAGTTAAAAAACAAAATACCAAATTTCTCAAAAAGATTAACTGGAGGTGGGGTATTGTTTCATGGAGATGATATCTCATACAGTTTGGTTTTTCCAAGTAGTTTGTTTAAAGGAATTGGGGTGAAACAAAGTTATGAAGAGATTTGTAAATTTCTTTTTAATTTTTATAAATCATTAGATATGGATATAGGCTATGCCAAAGATATAAATGAGTTACAATTGTTTAAAAGTGAATTTTGCCAAGTTGGATTTGAACCATATGATATCATACACAAAGGGGAGAAACTTGGTGGCAATGCCCAAAGAAGAACAAAAGATGTAATATTTCAGCATGGAAGTATTCCTGTTGATAAATTGGATAAAAAAATATCAATAAAGCAAATAGAATCAAAATTAATAGATTCATTTAAAGATACTTTTCTAGTATCTTTAGGTGAATCTGATTTAAATGAAAAAGAGAAAAATATTATGCACACTATACTAAAGGATAAATATGACAATGAAAAGTAAAACATCAATAAGAAAACCTGATTGGTTGCGTAAAAAGATATCTTTTGGTGCTCAAAAACAGATGGACCAACTACTAAATGATGTGGGGATACATACAATTTGCCAAGAAGCAAGATGTCCAAATATAAGTGAGTGTTTTTCACACAAACAAGCAACTTTTTTAATATTGGGAAATATTTGCACAAGAAGATGTACTTATTGTAATGTACTTACAGGGCAACCATATAAAGTTGATCAAAAAGAGATAGATCAAGTAAGTACTGCTATATTGAAACTAGATTTAAAATATGTTGTTATTACAAGTCCAGCAAGAGATGATTTAAATGATGGAGGAGCAAAACATTTTTATGCAGTGACAAAAGATATTTTAGAAAAATCACCACAAACTAAAGTTGAGCTATTGGTACCTGATTTTAAAGGTGATATAGATGCTATTAAAATAGTTGCAAATAGTGGAGCAATTGTAGTTGGACATAATATAGAAACTGTTCCAAGACTCTATAATATAAGAAAAGCATCTACATATAAAAGATCTCTTCAGGTGTTAAAAGATATAAAATTACAAAATCCAAATATTAAAACAAAAAGTGCATTGATGGTAGGACTTGGAGAGACAAAACAGGAGATGATTGAAGTGTTTAAAGATCTATTGGAAGTTGATTGTAAGTTGTTAAGTATTGGGCAGTATTTAGCTCCTTCAAATGAGTTTGAAAAAGTTGTAGAGTATGTAAGACCATCTATTTTTAATGAATATAAAAAAATAGCTCTTGATATGGGATTTGATTTTGTTCATAGCTCACCATATACAAGAAGTTCATATATGGCGCATGAATATGTATGATGTAGTTGTAATTGGCGCTGGTGTTGCTGGGTGTGATGTTGCTAACTTATTAGCAAAAGGTGGTAAAAGTGTATGCTTGATAGACAAAAGTGAACAAAATGTAGGAGGAACATGTCTAAATGAGGGGTGTATCCCTGCAAAAAATTTCCTTGAAACAGCAAATTGGATTAAAAAAAGTGACTATTTTAAGAGTTGTGGAGCAAATATAGTTGTAGATAATTTTGATATAGATGCCCTAAAATCAAATACACAAAATCTTATAACTTTGCAAAAAAATGGGATATTTGCAACACTTAAAAAAAATAAAGTAGATATAAAATATGGGGTAGCTAGTTTTATTGATAAAAACAGTATTCAAATAGTATCTCAAGAAAACAGTGAAATATTAAAAGCAAAAGATATAGTTATCTCTACAGGTTCAACCCATAGAGATCATCCAACAATATCACTGTATGGGGATAAAATTATATCTAGCAAAGAGGTGTTTGAATTAAAGCAGATACCAAAATCAATATTGATAATTGGTGGAGGTGCGATTGGTTGTGAGTTTGCTACTTTTTTTAATGCATTGGGAGTTGATGTAGATATATCAGAATTTACACCAAATTTAATACCAACAGAGGATATTGATATATCAAAAGCTTTGAAAAGAGAGCTTGAAAAAAAATCAATTAATGTATATCTAAACTCAAATATAACTCAATGTGACATAAAGAACAATGGTATTGATGTAACAATTGATATGGGTAAAAAAACAGAACAAAAAATATATGATAAGGTTTTGATCTCAATTGGAAGAGTGCCAAATATAAAAGATTTGAATTTGGAAAAACTAAATATAAAAACCAAAAATGATTTTATTTTGGTTGATGATAATCTAAGAGTAGAAAAGTATGAAAATATTTATGCTATAGGTGATACTATACCAACTGCAGCTTTAGCACATATGGCTTCATATGAAGCAAAAAGGGTAGCTAGTGTTATATTACAAAAAGATACTTTTGTAAAAGATACAATATTCCCATCTGTGATTTTTTCAACCCCTCAGGTTGCAAGTGTAGGTAAAAGTGAAAAAGAGTTAAAACAAAATGATATAAAATATAAAGTAAAAAAACACTTTTTCAAAAGCAGTTCAAAAGCAAAAATAAAAGGTGATGATAGTGGATATATAAAAATCGTATATGATGAGGTTTCAGAACAAATTTTAGGAGCATCTATTATTGGAAATGATTCAACAGAGCTGATACATCAGTTTTTGATAATTATCAATACTCAATTAACTCTAAGTGATATTTCTAAAATGATTTTTGCACATCCAACTTTAAGTGAGTCTATTATGGAATTAACCTCATCTTAAAAAAATATAAGTAAATATTTCATTTCAATTAGTTGAATATACAACTATGTTATCATATTGTAAATATATGATATTAAGGAATATAAATGGCAAAATTTGTTGGAGCTCATGTAAGCACTAGTGGTGGGGTTTTTAATGCCCCTTTGGAAGCTATGAAAATTGGAGCTCGTGCTTTTGCGTTGTTTACAAAAAATCAAAAAAGATGGGATGCTAAACCATTTGATACAAAAACTCTTGATTTATGGTTTGAAAATTTAGAAAAAAGTGGTGTACAACCTAAGCATATCTTACCACATGATTCATATTTAATTAACCTTGGTAATCCAGATGAAGAGAAACTACAAAAATCAAGAGATGCTTTTATTCACGAAATAGAGCGATGTGAAATACTTGGTCTAGATAGACTAAATTTTCATCCAGGAAGTCATCTTCAGAAATTTTCAAAAAGAGATCCCAATTATGCTGATTATTTAGAAGGTGCAGAGTATGAGTGTTTGGATCTAATAGCTCACTCTATAAATCTGGCTTTGGAAAAAACAGCAAATTCTGGTGTAATAGCAGTGATTGAAAACACTGCAGGGCAAGGTACAAATCTTGGGTATAAATTTGAACATTTGGCACATATTATTGAAAAAGTTGAAGATAAAAGTCGTATAGGAGTGTGTATAGATACTTGCCATATGTTTACAGCTGGTTATGATATCCGTACTCGTGAAGCATATGATAAAACTTGGAGTGAATTTGATAAAATTGTAGGGGTTGAATATCTAAAAGGGATGCATATAAACGATAGTAAACCAGAACTTGGAAGTAGAGTTGATAGACATCATAGCCTCGGGGAAGGTCAAATAGGATGGGATGCATTTGAGTATATTATGAATGACAGCAGAATGGAGGATATCCCTTTGATTTTAGAAACTATTGATACTTCAATATGGCCTCAAGAGATAGAGAATTTATATAAACTGGTAAAATAAATATGATACTTTTATCTTTGTTTGGATTGATTATTGCAATTGTTGTTGCCCTTAATATGTATGATGATTATCATATATCACAAATAAAAAAGTATTATGAATCAAATCAATGTAAAGTACAAAGTCATTTTCATGGTAAATATCAAGCAGTGTGTGGAAATAATATTATAATATATAAAAATAGTTTCTCTTTAGATATTGATAATCCAGAAGATACTATTAAAATAGATAAAATTACAGATATAAAAGATGAGATAAAAAAACCAACAGCATCAACAAATGCTAAAAATAATTTATATATTATTACAAAAGATAAAAAGATATTATTAGAATTTAATGATACAAAAAAATTAAATGAGTTTAAAGGTGCAATAACTAAATGAATGAAATATTAAAATTTATACAAAGTGATGATTTAGCTAAAAATGAGATTTTTTCCCAACTGAAATGCTCACAAGAAGAAGCAAAAATCTTGCAATACATGATAAAAGAGTATATTATAGGCAATGACTCAATTATGGTAATAGATCTGTTAAGAGAGTTTTATGATCTAAATAAATATGAACATCTTGATAAGATTGTGTTGATCAAAAATTTATTGGAGTTAGGTTGGATTGTACAGATTAGTTTTAATCCTGTAAAAATAGCAGATCAATCAAAACTTGAATTAATCAATACTACAATATCACTTTCAAGTGCTTTTTTAAAGCTAGTCGAAGAGGGGTCTTTAGAGATGGTATTGCCTGAAGTGACTAAATATACAGATCATCTTGAGTATTTACAGGATCAATTTTTTAAAATTGATATTGCTCAAAAACTAAATGTAGTAAAAGATAATTTTGATGAAAATTCACCAAATATAAATAGATTAAAATCAAAACTAAATCTGCTTGAAAATAGAATTAAAGAGAGAGTTCAAGTCACAAATAACTCTATAATGCTTGAGGAGTTTTTTAAAGAAAATGACTTAAATGAAAAAGAGCAAATGTTGTTTTTGGCTTTACTTAAAGAGGAGTACGCTGGAGGTGATGAGTCTATGAGAGATATGAACTCACTTATTGCTCTTATAAGTGTAGATGATTATGAAAAAATCAAACATAGAACTCTACTTGAAGAGAGTTCAAAACTTGTATCAAAAAATTTAATTGATTATGATGAGGTATTAACTCCTTTTGGTGGCATAAATAGAAATTTCTATATACCTGAAGATGTGTTGTACAAGATATCTCATCCTACAAAGAAAAAAGCAAGAACTAGAAAAGCCAAATTAGAAACACTTTTGGCTGATCAAGATACTTTTGAACTAATAAGTACAAATAAAACTTTAGATGATGTAGTTTTAAATGATAAAACAAGAGAGGTTTTAACAAACCTTTTAAAGCAGTTGGATAAAAATGTATCTAATAGATTAGTTGAGTGGGGTATAAAAGATAAGAAAAAAGGTATTGATGCTAGAATCATATTTTATGGTGCTGCTGGTACTGGTAAGACTATAACTTCACTTGCTTTTGCAAAATCACTTAAAAGAGATGTTTTAAGTTTTGATTGTAGTAAAATTTTATCTATGTATGTTGGAGAGAGTGAAAAAAATGTTCGTAATATTTTTGATAAATATTATGAACTAAAAGCTAAATCAAAATCAGAACCAATACTTCTTTTAAATGAAGCAGATCAGTTTTTGAGTGCTAGAAGCGATGGAAATCTAAGTGGAAGCGAAAAGATGCACAATCAGATGCAAAATATCTTTTTGGAGCAAATAGAAAGATTTGATGGGATTTTAATAGCTACTACAAATTTACTTGATAGTATTGATAAAGCATTTTCAAGAAGATTTAACTATAAAATAGAGTTTACAAAACCAAATGAGATGCAAAGGGAAAAATTATGGGAGTTGCTGCTTCCAAAAACTTTGCCTTTAAGTGATGATTTTTCTATAAAAGAGTTGGCAAAATATAGTCTAACTGGTGGACAAATAGAGATGATAATCAAAAATACAGCTTATAAAGTAGCTGTTGAGGATCTAAAAGAGTTTGATACTGCAGTATTTGTTGATGAGATACAAAAAGAGCAAAAAACGATGTTTGACAAAGAGAAAACTTTGGGATTTTTTAGTTAGTTTACTCTTTGGTGTTTTTCTAGGAAGTTATAATGTTTTTTGATATAAGAAGCTCTTTTGAGATTTCATCTACTGGTTCATAGCCGTTTTGTATTAAATTTTCTATGTATAGTTTGTTATAAAAAAAAGCTAAAATTATATCTGCAATACCACCTGTTAAAACTCTTGATATTAAATATATAAAGAACCATTTAAAGTCACCTCGAAAAAGTGGTACAAAAAAACTAAAAATTAGACTACTCCATGAGTATAAAAAGGGAACTTTTTTAACTTTGTGTAGTACGGGGTGTTGTAATACTACTCTTGGTTGCATAAAATGCATTATAATAGGAATAATAAGTAATCCTAAAATAAATAAAATATAAATTGTTTCAATCATCTATTCTCCTTATTACATATGATTTCATTGAGTTTTTTCTCTGCTAGTATTCTTATTAGATCTATATGGGATATAAGGTCATAATATTCACCTCTATAAGATAGTGGTACTTTAGTGTGATTGTGTACCTCTAACCTTAACTTTTCTAACTTATCTAGCGCATTAGTTAGATCATCTTTTTTATCACTTAATATTTGTATATCTATTTCGTGAAGATCTTCATACCATCTATATATCTTAGATCTCATCGTAAATGCATAAAGTGGAAATACTCCTTTAAATAAAGGTAGAAGGAGAGTAAGTATAGGGATAATTAATATTTTTAACCTATCAATGTTAGAAGCTATCCAAAAAGGAAATATTTTTTCAAGCCAAGTATCGCCATTTGTAAGATATCTTACTGCTTCAGGATGAATTGGTGAATCTAAATTATTTAGATTTGGGAATTGAAACTCTTTTTCAAATATCCCTTTATTTGAGTGTACTTTTTGAGCTTGTTTTAAAAGTAATCTTATAAGTTCCTCATTCATATTTTTTGAAGCTATTAGATTAGCTGTGGTTGTAAGTAGTTGTTTATCTTCATCAGGAAGATTCATATATAGATCAATAGTTCCTTCATATAAAGTAATTTTATTTAAAAATGAGTATTTTGAATCATATGCTTGAGCTCTTTTAAAGCTCATGGCTTTAATTTTTGGATTAGATAGTAGTTGTCTTACTGTATCACTTTTTGCAGATGATACTATAAATAGTGCATCAATTTGGCCATCTAAAAGTGCTTGTTTTCCTTTAGTATTTGAGTAGTTATATATAGTACTATTTGTTGAATCTATTTTGTTTACATCTAAGATTGTTTTACTTAAATTTTGTGTACCACTCCCTTGAGAACCTATAGAGATTTTTTTACTTATAAGCTGGATAATATAGTTTATATCATAGCCCTCATTTTTATAGAATATCCACAAAGGTTCATAATATAAACTAGCAAGTGAATAGATATTTTGGTTTTTGTTTCCCATAATACCACTTTGTACAAAAGCAACATCTGCTTTGCCTTGCTCTACAAGTTTTATATTTTCTACAGAACCTTTTGTATTTAAGATGGTTACTTTAACTTTTTCTTTTTCAAGAAGTTTTTTATATTTTAGGGCCGTTTTATAATAGTTGCCAGATTTACTACCAGTTGCTATAGTTATTTGTTTTTGTATAGGAGGTTCTATATATGATGATATAGCATAAAATGCAATAAATATTATACTAAAAAGTGGTAACCATATTTTAAAAAAGCTATTGTTCATTGTATTTTCCTTCTAAGTTTCCATTTATATCTTGTATCATTTTTGATAGGAATAAAAAAAAGTTTTCCTGAATTTCTCCAAGCATCTAGTAAAATTGCATTATCGTATGGATAATCTTTTGCTGTTACACTAATAGCATTATGTTCATTATATTTACCTTTATTTGCAACAACCTTGTAGATACTAAGCGTTTTATAGTTGTAATTTTGTAGATATTTTACAATATCTGTCACCCAATGATAACATAATCCTCTTTCTCTTTGTTTTTGATTTACTAAATAGTTTTGATAAAGGGCTGGTGCCATTAGATCATATTGATTTGCTAAAACCATAGCATAGTATGTTGTTCTAAATGATAAATCAGATGCTTCAGTATTTGATATTGTAGTTGAGATATCTTGTATTTGTTTAGAAAGAGTATTTATATTATTTTGAGTTTCTGTGTCAACTTTTAATACAACAATTTGATTTTGTTTATTCATAGTTACAGAATCATATTTTATACTACAGCCTGTAAAGAATAGTAAAAAAATAAAATATATTAGTGATTTTAACATAAAAAATTGTATCGAATATTTACTTATACCATGATATGTACAATTGTCATTGTATTGTCTTGAGAATTAATATATATGGTGTTATACTTTATCAAGAGAGAATAATATGGAGTGAAAAAATGAATATTACAACAACTAATATATTCAATTTTATTCGAAAATTAAATATATTATATGTAGAAGACAATGAAGATACTAGGATTATTGTTGGAGATTTATTAGAATTATTTTCTGACAATATTGTAATTGCAAAAAATGGCATAGAAGGTATAGAAAAATTTAATTGTGAAGATTTTGATATTGTAATTAGTGATATTAAAATGCCAAAAATGAATGGTGTAGAGATGGCTAGAATTATTAAAAAACAAGCACCAAATACCCCTATAATTATGACTACAGCGTATCAAGAATCTGAGTATTTATTGGATTGTATTAAATATTCTGTAGATGGCTACTTATTAAAGCCAATAGATATCAATAAATTGGAAGAAATACTTTTAAAGGTTGCAGAAAAACTATATTGTGATTGGAAAAACGAAGAGTATGAAGTTCACTTGGAAGAGTTGGTAAAAGCTAGAACTTTAGAATTAGAATTAGCTCAAGATGCTTTAGTTGAAATGGCAAATAAAGATCCTATGACTGGACTATATAATAGACGTTATTTTAATGAGATATCATCTACCTTATTGCAATTATCAAAAAGAA
This sequence comes from uncultured Arcobacteraceae bacterium, assembly GCA_964486745.1. Taxonomy (GTDB): domain Bacteria; phylum Campylobacterota; class Campylobacteria; order Campylobacterales; family Arcobacteraceae; genus JAYEFX01. The sequence goes on along the minus strand of CAZAOJ010000017.1, from coordinate 402 downwards.
ATTCTAAACCATTTAGTATACTTATGATGGACATTGATAGATTTAAAGTGATTAATGATAATTATGGACATCTAATAGGTGATGAAGTAATAAAAAATTTGGCAAATATTTTTATAAATGATACAAGAGAAACAGATATAGTTGTCCGATTTGGAGGAGAAGAATTTATTATCTTATTACCTGATACAAATATAACAGGTGCAGGTAAAATTGCAAAAAAGATAAAACAACATGTGGAAGATAGTGAGATATTAACCGCAGATGGAACAACTGTAAAATGTACTATTAGTATAGGAATAGCTTCTTGTGATTGTGCAAATGATATTGACATAGATGATTTAGTGCATAGGTCTGATGTGGCATTGTATGATGCGAAAAAAAGTGGACGGAATAAAGTTGTTA
>CAZAOJ010000016.1:0-38369 GCA_964486745.1 uncultured Arcobacteraceae bacterium | reverse complement strand
ATAGATATAGAATTGGTAATTATAGATTATTTTATATAATTGACAATGATAAAGTTATTGTAGTAGTTACAACTATATCTCATAGACAAAATGCATATTGATAGATAACAGCTAATAAATTACCCTGCGGATAATTTATAGCTTTCTTTGGTCGTTACACAAAATGAATTTCAATATGGAAATAATTACATTAGTTTTTCTGCTAACATTAGCAGTGATTATTTTAACACCAGGTCAAGATATAATTTTAATTATGTCCCGTTCAATTACCCAAGAACAAAAAGCTGGAATTATGACTGCATTTGGAGTAAGTATTGGATTGTTAGGGCATACTTTATTAGCTACATTAGGCTTAGGTGCTTTATTGTTAGCATCTGAATTTTTATTTAGTATTATAAAATTTATTGGTGCAGGATACTTAATATATATTGGATATCAACTCTTAAAATGTAATAACAAATAAGAGATACTGTAATTAGCTATAAATTCAAGTATTAATAAAAAATCATAATAGGGAGTCTAGTGTAATGACATATAAAGAATATAAAGTAGTTCATTTAGTTGAAGGTGGCTTAGGTACAATCTTTCTTGGTGCTTCAGGACTACCAATAGAAGAGATGGAAATGCTTCTAAATAGAGAAGCCACAGATGGATGGCAAGTTGTTTTTCAAATCATAGAAAAAAAGAGATTCTTTTTATTTTGGGAAAGAGAGGCTGTAATAATCACATTGGGAAGATAATAAACATGACTATATATTATTTTGTTACATTGTTACAAATATGTAACTTTTAAGTATAGTTATGTAAAAATAAAAACTAAACAATATCTAAATATATTATGTGGTATAAGGTTGATTTGTGGAAAATTTTATAAAAAACAAAAAATTATTATCCTTCATCATAACTATACAAGAATCTTTTATTGCTATAGTTCCATTTTTCCTATTGACTTCACTAATATCTCTATATTATAATTTTGTATTATATACTGATACTAGTCTTTTCTTTATAAATATTGATAGTCTAAAATCATTTAAACACATACTACAGTCTTTTACATCTTTGATTGCTGTGATATCTATATCCTATTTTTTCGCATCAAGATTTAAAACATCACAAGTCATATCTATATTTCTTGCTATTACGACATATATCACAATATGGCTATTTGATTCAGAAAAGATTCCTAATCAAATACTAAATATGTCATATGGTTTCAATGCAAATGTATTAATCATGCCTATATTATCTACATATCTACTTAAACTTTTTTATCCTTATTTTTCATTAAATATTACAAAAAATGATGGTAACTACCATATCTATAGCTTATTTAATTATGTGTTTGTATTTTTTGTTGCATATTTTGCAACAATTGCTATAAATATGTCAGTTAATTATCTTGTATATAGTTTTTTAATCAATTTTAATCCCCTAAACAATGACTTACCAGATATTATCACGCTTGCTATTCGTAACTTTATGGTAGATATATTATGGTTTTTTGGTATTCATGGAGAACATGCAATAAATGGTATATTTGGTAAAGAGATATTATTTAAACATATGTATGAAAATCTAACATATGGTGAGTTTAATAGAATATTTGTACTACTAGGTGGTGCAGGAGTAGGGCTAGGACTTTTAATATCTTTACTTTTATATGCTAAAGAAAAAACTATCAGAACCATCGTAAGTATATCTATTCCATTTAGTATATTTAATATAAATACTTTATTGATTTATGCTATTGTAGTATTAAATAGATTTCTAATACTTCCTTTTATACTTTTGCCTCTAGCAAACTTATTTATTGCATACTTTGCTCTAAGTTTATTTCATGTTGATTTTACAAGTTATTATGTTATATGGACAACTCCTACTTTTATTGATAGTTATCTAAAAACAAATGGTGATTTATTTGTAGTATATTTACAGCTATATATATTATTTTTTGATGTATTAGTATATACATATTTTGTAAAAAAATTTTTAAGTTCACAATGTGCCTATCAGCATGTAGAAGTTTTAGAAAAAAATCTACATATAACTACAGAATTAAATTCTGAAAAAAATATACATTCATATATAGCGCAAAAAGATATTATCGAAGCAAATATAAAAGTAGAAGAGATTGTAAATGACCTAAATGAAGATAAACTATTTGTATACTATCAACCAAAAATAAATATCAAAGAACAAAAATGTGAAAAATTTGAAGCATTACTTAGATACAAAAAAGATGGAAAACTAGTAGGTCCTATATTTCTAGATACACTAGAAAAAGCTGGGCTTGCATATATTATTGATTTTTGGGTATGTACAAGAGTAAAAGAAGATTTAGTATCATGGAAAGAACAAAACTTTTATCCAAATATTAGTGTAAATCTACATCCAGATACTCTTAAATCAAAAGATATAATGGAAAAAATCATGATTAAACTTGAAGGTGAAAATATTGATTTTGAGATTATTGAAAGAAGTTTTTTATACAAAAGTTCTGAAGAAAACCTATTATTAGCTAAGAAAAATGGATTTGGTATAAGTATTGATGATTTTGGTACTGGTTATTCAAGTTTGGAAACAATTGTAAAACATGATATAAATGAACTAAAACTAGACAAAAGTCTTATTGATATCATTCATACAGACAAAGGGTACAAAGTATGTAAACATACATCTAAGTTATGTCATGATTTGAAGTATACTGTTGTAGCTGAAGGTATTGAAACAAAAGAGCAATTAGATTTAGCAAAACAAATAGATGTTGATTTGATTCAAGGTTATTACTTTAGCAAGGCTATGCCATTTGATGAAGTTTTGGATTTTAAATATAAATTTGAAGAAGAAATTAATTAAGATTTATTGAATATGTAAACTAGGAATAAATTCCTAGTTTATCTTTAGTTTGTAGTATATATCCCATCAAGTAGTCCATCTACAAATTCATCAGGACTAAACTCTATTAAGTCATCTTTGCTTTCTCCAATACCAATATAAAATATTGGTAATTCTAGTTGATTTGATATAGAAAAAAGTGCTCCACCTTTTGCTGTACCATCAAGTTTTGTAACGATGATGCCATCTATTCCTACTATTTCATGAAATGCTTTTGCTTGAGCTATAGCACTATTTCCTTGTGTACCATCAAGAATCATAAGCTTTCTATGTGGTGCGCCTTCATTTGCTTTACCACATACTTTTACAATCTTTTTAAGCTCATTGTTTAGGTTTGTTTGTGTTTGAAGTCTTCCAGCCGTATCAATTATCACATGATCCAAACCTTTTGATACAGCACTATGAATAGTATCATATGCAACTGCACTACTATCATGTCCTTGTTTTGTTTTGATAATTGGTACATCTATTTTAGAAGCCCAAATACTTAGCTGTTCAATAGCTGCTGCTCTAAATGTATCTCCAGCACCCAATATTACAGTTTTACCTTGAGATTTATATCTATTAGCCAATTTTGCAATTGTAGTAGTCTTTCCTGCACCATTTACACCAATAATTAGCTCTACAAATGGTTTTGGTAGATTTGTAGTATCTACTTCAGGAGCATGTTCAAAAAGGCTTACAAGTCTATGTCTTAAATCTTTTCGTGATATTTTATCACTAAGTCCAGTCATTGCTTTTTCTACAATCTCATATTCCATATCTGATTCTATTAAAATCTCTTCTATAGTATCAAAGTCTATTTTTTCAACACCAACTGGAATAGTTGATTTTAGATTTTCAAGTGTTTTATTTAATGCACGAGCGAAGAAGCCTTTTTTGGGTTCTTCTTGTTGCTGTGGTTCTTCTATCGTTTCTTCAATAGGTTCTTCGACAACAATTTCTTCTTGAATTTGTTGTTCTTCCTGAACTTCAGGTTTTTCTTCTACTAAAACCTCATTTTCTTTTACTTGTTCAACGACTTCTTCAGGCTGAACTTCTTCTTTCTTTTTTCTCTTAAATATGCTAAACATACTATTTAAGTGCCTTTTGAATTTCACTATCTAGCATCTCTTGTGGTACCATACCAACATATTTATTTATGATTTTTCCATCTTTATTAAATAAAAACATTGTTGGAATTGTAGGTACTCCACCAACAGCATCTATAAGTTTAAAATTTTCTGGTCCATTTACAATAGGATATGAAATTTCATGCTCTTTTTTAAATTCTTCTACAACAGATTGTAGTTTATTTTGTTCTACTAATACTGCAATTACTTCAAATTGATCTTTATACTTTTTTCTTAATTCAATCAAATGTGGTATTTCAGCTTTACAAGGTGGACACCATGTAGCAAAAAAGTTTAATAAGATTGCTTTATCTTTATACTCTGGAAATTTCCAACCATTTGAATCAGCTATAATTTTTATAGTTTTACCATCATTTGTAGTCAGATTAAATTCTGGAATTACTACTTTTTTAACCTCTTGCTTTTGCTCTTTTTGCTCTGATTTTGAATCACAACCTGTATATAATATAGCAATTAATGAAAAAAATACTAAAAAAGATATTTTTTTAAACTTCATTTTTATTTCCTTTGGATAAAATAATATTAAGGTTAAATTATAACCAAACAAGGCTTAAATATGATAGACAATCACTTTAAAAATAACAAAAGTGATTTTAGAAAATCGTGTATAAAACGATTAACATTTGTTGGAAATAACACAAGTTATAAACGACATAAAATAATAGTAAAAAATTTAGAAAATTTAATTGATAATTTAAATGTAAAAAATATATTACTCTATATACCATTTAAAAAAATGGAAGTAGATGTAAAACCTTTGATTAATAAATTACGTAAAAAAAGAATAAATATTTTTGTTCCTAGGATGGAACATGATAGCTTTGTTGCTGTTCCTTATAGATTACCTCTTTATAAAAGAAAATTTGGAATAAAAGAGCCAAATATGTCAATAAGAAAAGTTAAACTTGATTTAGCTATCGTACCTATAGTTGGCATAGATAAATACTACAAAAGAATTGGCTTTGGGGCAGGGATGTATGATCGCTTTTTTTACCGTTTGAATTATAAACCTACTATTGTTTTTACTCAATTAAAACTTTGTAAAAGTTCTAAACATTTGTCAAACCAATACGATATTTCATTTGATTATTTAGTCACTTATTAAAAGGTATTAAATATGGAATTACTAATAGTTGGTGCAGTATCTGCACTTATAGGTGGTTTACTCACTTATATAATAACAAACAAATTAAATAGTGCAAAATATCAAGCATATGAAACTCAAGCAAAAGCTAGAGCAAATGTGATTGAACATGAAGCAGAATTGACTCTAAAAGAAGCACAAATAAAAGCAAAAAAAGAGTTTGAAAAAGAGTATAGACATATTAAAAAAGAATATGATGAACTTTTTAGTCAAATAGAAAAAAAAGAAAGAGATCTTAATAATCATCTTGAATCTGAGCTTCATGAAATAGAAAAACAAAAAAATGAAACACAAGAAAACAACAAAAAAATAAAAGCCCTAAAAGAAGGTTTAGAAAAACAAGAAAAGTCTTATGAAGAAAAACTTGCAAAAGCTATAAAAATTCTTGAAAACTCAAGTGGACTTACAAAAGAGGAAGCTAAAGAGTTGTTGTTTGAAAAAATAAAAGAAGACTCAAGATCTCAAATATCTTCTATTTTTAGAAAAGAATATAAGCAAGCTCAAGCAAAATCTAAAGAGGAGATAAATAATATCTTTGCTCAAGCAGTTACTAGATATGCTGGAGAATTTGCAGCTGAAAGACTTGTAAGCAATATCACTATAAAAGATGATGAAACAAAAGGTAAGATTATAGGTAAAGAGGGAAGAAATATCAAAACTCTTGAGATGCTACTTGGAGTCGATATTATTATTGATGATACTCCAAATACTATCACTATTAGTAGTTTTAATCTATACAGACGTGCAATAGCAACAAAAACTATAGAGGTATTACTAGAAGATGGAAGAATTCAACCTGCAAGAATAGAAGAGGAATATAAAAAGATCAAAAATGAGTTTGATAATAATATCCTAAAAGAAGGTGAAGATGTAGTTATGGAACTTGGTATTAAAAATATGCATCCAGAACTACTAAAATTAGTTGGAAGACTTAGATATAGAGCTAGTTATGGTCAAAATGCACTCGCACATACACTTGAAGTTGCTCATTTAGCTGGATTGATTGCAGCACAAATGGATGGTGATACAATAGCCGCAAGAAGAGCAGGATTATTACATGATATTGGAAAAGCTCTAACACATGATGTACCAGGAAGTCATGTAGATATTGGTGCAGAAATCTGTAAAAGATATGATGAACCAGATTATGTAATAAATGCAATCTATGCTCATCATGGACATGAAGAACCAAGCTGTGTAGAAAGTGCAGCAGTATGTGCAGCTGATGCACTAAGTGCAGCTAGACCAGGAGCAAGAAGAGAAGTACTTGAAAGCTTTCTAAAAAGAGTTGAAGAGATAGAAAATATATCTACAAGCAAAAGAGGTGTTATAAATGCTTATGCAATTAATGCTGGTAGAGAAATAAGAGTAATAGTAAATGCTCAACTTGTAAATGATGATGAAGCAGTATTATTATCAACAGAGATTGCAAAAGAGATTGAAGACAAAGTTCAATATCCAGGTGAGATAAAAGTAAATATCATTAGAGAATTAAGAGCAGTAGGATACGCAAGATAATGGCAAAGAAAAAAAATAAAATAATCACTACAAAAATCATAGCAGGTAAGTATAAAGGTAAACTACTTCAACTTCCTGCACTTGATGTTACAAGAAGTTCAAAATCAATACTAAAAGAGTCATTTTTCAATGTACTTCAATATGATATTATTGATGCAATTTTTATTGAAGCATTTGGAGGAAGTGGATCTATTGGTCTAGAAGCTATAAGTAGAGGTGCAAAACATGCTTATTTTATAGAGATAAATAGAAGTTCATATAAAACACTTGAATTTAATTGTGAATTAATAGAGCCTCAAAGCTGTACAATACTTTTTGGGGATACATTTGAAAAGTTACCAGAAATTGAACAAAATAAATCATTAATCAATGAGCCAACAGTTATATACATAGATCCACCATTTGACTTTAGAGATGGGATGGAAAATATATATGATAAATCTTTTGATATGGTAAGAAACTTTACAAATGAAAATATATTTTTAGTTACTTTTGAACATGTTACAGGCTTAAATATGCCAGAAGAACTTGGTATGTTTAAACTTACAAAAAGTAAAAAATTTGGAAAAAGCTCTTTAAGCTATTACACTTGCGATGTATAAATTTGCGGCTTATTTACTGATTGGTACTATATCTATGGTATTTTTATTACCATATTTATATACTATATCACCATATGAGCTAAATCCAACACAAATATTAGCTTCACCATCACTGCAGCATATATTTGGAACAGACCGATTAGGAAGAGATGTGTTTGCAAGAATCCTTCAAGGTGGACAAACTTCGCTTATTATTGGTTTTTTAAGTGCAGCAATATCTTCACTTATAGGTTTATTTGTAGGTATAAATGCAGGTTTCTTTAAAGGTAATATTGATAAAAGTATTACAATCATTATTGATTTATTTCTAACATTTCCTACATTTTTTCTACTTTTGGCACTTGTTAGTTATATACAAGCATCATCATGGGTATTAATTATAGTGATATCTATTACAGGATGGATGGGAATGGCAAGACTTATTAGAAGTGAAGCATTTGCCATAGGTAATAAACCTTTTATAAAAATACTAAAACTAGCAAATGTAAATACTACTAAAATCATATTCAAATATTTTGCACCACTTTTAGCTCCTATATTTTTAATATCTTTTACATTTGGAGTAGGGGGAGCAATACTAGCTGAGTCTGGATTATCATTTCTGGGACTTGGGATCAATCCTCCACAAATGAGCTGGGGTAGTTTATTAAGTAATGGAAAAGAAGTGATAGACATAGCTTGGTGGGTTAGTTTCTTTCCTGGGTTATTTATATTTATAGTTACTTTTTGTTTGATGCAACTAAGTGATTATTTCCAAAAAATGGCAAATACAAAAGATAAATTGATATAAAATGGTTATTTATATTCATGGATTTGGAAGTAGTGGGCAAGCAAATAAAGCCAAATTATTTAGAGAGTATTTTAAATCACAAAATCAAAGATTTATAGCTCCATCACTATCATATGTACCAAATCTTACTATATCAACTTTAGAAGAACTAATTAACTCATATTATGAAGATATATATCTTATTGGTTCATCTCTTGGTGGATATTATGCTACATATTTATCTTTAAATGAAAAAGTAAAGAAAGTAGTTTTAATAAATCCAGCAGTTATGCCAACCAATACTCTTCAAAAATCATTGGGTGATGCTATAAATTTTTATGATAACAGTACTTATAATTGGTGTAAAGAACATCTCGGTATGTTAAATACTTATAATACAAAAGATATTAACAAAAACAAATTTATGATACTACTTCAAAAAGGTGATGAAGTATTAAACTATAAAGATGCTTTAGATAAATATGATGGGGCTAATATCGTCCTAGAAGATGGTGGAGATCATGGATTTAAAGATATCCATGATCATTTTGATAGTATAAATAAATTTTTTATTTAAACTTTTTGCAACACCTTATCAAGCATAGAAGTTGATAAAATTCGTTTTAAAAATCCAAGTAAATATGTAGCTTTTGTTATATAGTATCGTGGTTTTGGTTTTTCACTCAATATAATTTTTTCTACAACATATGCTACATCAATAGATTGTAGTGTAAATGGAACATCTGATTTTGAACTTTCTAGACTTTTTTTATATTGATCTTTATAAATACTATTTTCTATATCAACATTTTTTAATGTCATTTTCTTAGCATTGTCTCTAAATTTACTTATAACTGGTCCAGTATTTAATAAACTAACACTTATACCACTTCCAGATAGTTCTAATCTCAAAGTATCAGTAAGCCCTTCTATAGCATATTTACTTGCATTATATGCCCCTCTAAACTTAAGAGATATAATTCCTAAAACCGAACTATGCTGAATTATTTTTCCATAACCTTGTTTTCTCATGATTGGTATAACCTGTCTAGTTACTTCATGCAAACCAAATACATTTGTTTCAAATTGTTCTTTTAAAGCTTCATAACTAATATCTTCAATAGCTCCAGGTTGTCCATATCCTGCATTATTAAATAATACATCAATTTTATCAAGTTTATTTATTACATCTTTTATTGATTGAAAATCTCTTACATCTAAATAATAAGCTTCAAATCCTATATCATGTAGATGTTTTACATCAGCAGTTTTTCTTGCCGTTGCAATTACTCTATAACCTTGTTTTTTGAGATAAACTGCAGTTTCATATCCAATACCAGTTGAGCATCCAGTAATTAGAACTGTAGTATTATTTTTCATTCATAACAACCAATTAAAACATCAGCTAATTCTCTTTTTGGTACACAATGTGTATCATATTCATCACGATAATAATTTATATCATCTTCAATTGGATCAACAATTTTTATATTTTCTTTTGATCTTCCCAATGCAATAGCTAGTATAGGCATAAGATGAAGTTCTAGATTTAACAATTTTTTATAAGCTTCTTTGTCAATAGATGCTAAATTACAAGAGTTAAACCCTTTTGCTTTTGCTCCTAAGGATATAGTTTGTATAGCAATTCCTAAGTCAATTAACTCAAACCCATCAATATTTTTATCTGAAATTACAATAATATATGCACTTGGTTTTTCATCAAAACTTTGATCCCACTCTTTAAGGTGAGCTGCCCATTGCAATGGCTTTTCTATTTCATTTTTAATTAATTCATCATTGATAATTACATATTTTAATGGTTGCATATTTTTAGCACTACTACTTATTCTAGCAAGGTCAATTAAATCTATAATATCTTGTGTTTTCATTCTAAAATTACTATTATATCTTCTTGTACATCTTGCATCTTCTACTAAAGTTTTAAACTCATTAAATTCCATTTATTCTAGCCTTTTAAAAAATTATGATATTATATCAAAATGAACAAAAAAGATATTGAAATTAAAAGTCTACTTGATAATGAGTACAAAAATAGAAATAAATTTGATGAACTTAGCTTTGATAAACCAGATCCACTTCTTATAGCAAAAAAATACAATGATGAATCAATAGCACTGATATGTGCAATGTTTGCTTATGGAAATGCATCATTGATAGTGAAATTTATAAACTCATTGAATTATGACCTATTAAAAGAAAATGAACAAACTATAAAAAAAGAGTTAAAAGGTTTTTATTATAGATTTCAAAAAGATTATGATGTATATGCAATATTTATTGCACTTAAAAGATTAAAACAAATAGACTCTTTAGAGAATATTTTTTATACCCAATACAAAAAAGATAATAATATTTTAGAGGGTATTGATGCAGTTATAAATAAACTTATTGAAATTTATCCTCATGAATCTCAAGGTTATAAATTTTTAATTGGCTCACCATTTAAAAGGGATAAAAACAACCAAATAAAACAAATAGGAAATGCTCCATATAAAAGATGGAATATGTATCTTAGATGGATGGTAAGAGATGATATGTTAGATATGGGATTGTGGAGTAAGATAGACAAAAGGGATCTTATTTTACCACTTGATACTCATACATTCAAAGTATCTCAGAAATTAGGTTTATTAGATAGAAAAACTTATGACTTAAAATCTGCACTTTTAATCACACAAAAACTAAAAGAGTTTGATATAGATGATCCTATAAAATATGATTTTGCTATTTATAGACTAGGGCAGGAGGGAGTTATTTAGATTATAACTCCGTACCATCTGCCATAACAATTTTATCCCGTCCTGTTTCTTTTGCTTTATATAAAAGCATATCTGCACTTTGAATTGCATCTGTATAATTATTATGATTTTCTCTTAATGCAACACCAGCACTATAAGTCATTTTAATTTTTTGATTATTATATACAAATTTATTTTTATGCATAATATTTTTTACTCTTTTTAAGTACTTTAATAAGTCTCTTTTTAAAGTATAATGAATAACAGCAATAAACTCTTCACCACCGTATCTACAAACAATATCTAATTCTCTTGTTTGTTGTTTTAGTATTTTTGCAAATGTAGAAAGTATAACATCTCCACCTTCATGTCCATAAGTATCATTTATATTTTTAAAGAAGTCTAAATCATAAAATACAATAGCATAATCATGTCCTAATCTTGTAAACTCTGATTCTACTCTTAGCATCTCTTTTTCAAATGCTCTTCTTGTAAGAAGCCCTGTAAGATGGTCTAGTTCACTTTCTCTTCTTGCATTTTCAAGATCTTTTTTTAATTGGTTTATCTCATCATGCATTTTATCAACTTGTGATTTACCGTCTTGCATTTTTTTACCAACTGTAGCCATCTCATTTTCAATTGAAATTGCTGCATTAATCAATTGGCTTTGAAGTATAGATAAATCTTCATGTTCTGTTACACTTGGAAGTATCTCAATTGCTTCAATTTTATTTTTGATATTGGAAACATGAGTACCACCATCACCACTACTTGTAATTGCATCATTTAAATACTGTCCCATAAGTGTTACAAGCTTTGCAATATCAGCAGTTTTTTGTTTTACTATACTTTTATCAGCTTCAAATCTTTTTGTTATAAATTCTTGAATCTCATTTTGTATATCTTCTTCAAATATCATAGATGGAGAATCACCAATTTTTACTGAAAATTTAGCAAGTTTATCATCTATTTCAAGACTTATTGATGGAGTCATAGAATCGTTTATAAGTGAAGCTAATTTATCTAAATTTTTTGTAGCAATTCTATTTAATAAAATAGGAATCAAGTCTATACTTGTTTCGATATTGTTATTTTTTATCTCTATTTGTTCATCTTTATTAAGTTTTGATACTAATTCTTTAAATAATGTACAATCACTAAAGCTTAAATCTATAGATTTTGCAACGTTACAAAACTCTTTATGATATTCATTTGGAGTAGCTGACTTATTCTTTTTTGCAAGATTAATTAATGTTTGTTTAACTACGTTATCAATACTTTTCACATTTTATCCTAATAATTTCTTTACCATTTCATTAATTCTTTTTCCATTTGCACTTTCACCAATAGATGATTTAGCTGCACCCATAACTTTACCCATATCTTTCATAGAGTTTGCACCAGTTTGACTAATAATATCACTAACAGCTTTTTCTAACTCTTCATCATTTAATTGTTTTGGCATATATTGCATAAATACATCAATTTGATCTTGTTCTATCTTTGCTAAATCTTCTCTTGAAGCATCTTTATATTGACTAATTGCTTCTTCTCTTTGTTTAATTCCTCTTTGAATTAATTTTATAATATCAGCATCATCCAATTCAATTCTTTGATCAACTTCAACTTGTTTTATCATAGTATTAATAGATCTAATTGAATCTCTTTTATTAATCTCTTTTGCTCTCATAGCATCTTTTAAATCACTTTTTAGTTTTTCTTTAAGACTCATATTATTAATCCTTTTATTTTCTTATTATTTTATCATAAATATATGAAATATTTAATTTTTACTATTGATATCTTCAATTAGTTGTTCTAATTCTAAATACCTTTCTACTTTTTGTTCATATATTTTATTTAATTCATCTAACTCTTGAGATGTTGCTATTAAACCTTTTTGTTCATAACATTTTGGATCCATTACACACTCATTTAATTTCTCAATCTCTATTTCTAAGTTTTCAATCTCTAAAGGTAGATTATCATATTCTCTTTGATCATTATATGTTAATTTTGTTTGAACCTTTTTTGTATTTTGTTCTATCTTATCTACAGATTTAGCTATTGTATTTTTTTCTAGTTCGTTTAATTCATTTAGCTGTTTTTGAATATCAAGATATTCACTATAGCTTTGAAATGTTTCTTCAACTTTTCCATTAACACCTGTTAAAACAAATAGTTTTTTTGCAATTTTATCTACAAAATATCTATCATGACTTACAAATATCAAAGCCCCTTGAAAAGAATCTAAAAATTCCTCAAGTATGTTTATTGTAGGTATATCTAAATCATTTGTAGGCTCATCAAGTATTAAACAATCAACTTTTTTGGTAAAGAGTAGGGCAAGTGCTACACGATTTTTCTCTCCACCGCTTAATGCACCAACTTTCTTTTCTAAGTATTCTCTAGGTAATAAAAATCGCTTTAGATATCCATAAACATGCATATTCTTTCCATCACTTAAATCAACTCTATCTCCACCTAAAGGACAAAATGTTTCCATAATACTTTTTGTATCATCTAACATTTCTCTATGCTGATCAAAGTATCCTATTTTAAAATCACCTTTTTTAAATTTTCCACTTTGAATAGTCAATCTTTCTAAAAATACTTTTAAAAGTGTTGATTTACCTGCACCATTTGGACCAACTATTGCAATTGTGTCTTTTTGTAAAATTCTTGTAGTAAAATCTTTTATAAGAAGTTTATCACCCATTTGTATAGTCACATCATCAAGTTCAAAAAGCATCTTTTTTCTGTTTTGTATTTCACCATTATTAAAACTCTTTTGTTCTCGTTGAAGTTCAAGTGTCATTTTTCTTATTTGTGCAGGATTAGTTTTTACTTGTTTTTTAAGATCTAAATACTCTGATTTTCTTCTTTCATTTCTTTTTCTTCTTGCAGTAACTCCTCTTTGCATCCAATGTGCTTCTCTCTTAAGAAGTCTAATAAGGTTTTCATGATCCTTTTGCATATTTGCAAGAAGTTCCTCTTTTTGTTGCAAATAAGAGCTATATCCACCATTAAATTTTCTCAAGATTCCATTATCAATTTCAACTACACTTGTAGCAATATTATCTATAAAATATCTATCATGTGATATAAAAAGTAGGGTAAAATTATCTTTTAGTAAAAGCTGTTCTAAAAACTCTACCATATATACATCAAGGTGATTTGTAGGTTCATCAAGTAATAAAACATCAGGTTTCTTAAGTAATAATCCAGCAAGAGATACTCTTCTTTGTTCACCACCACTTAATAAATCTATTGGTTTATTTTCATACTCTTTTAATTTAAACTCTTTTAATACTCTTTGAATACGATTATCAAGATCCCAAGCATTGTGAAAGTCTAAATAATTACCAAGTTCAGATTGACGCAAAATTAAAGATTCATCATCATAATTTGTAGCAATTTTTATTGAAATTTCATCATATTCATCTTTTGCACTTTTAAGATCTTCCAACTGCATCTCAATAGCTTGTCTTACAGTTATACCAGTTGGAAACTTTGGTTGTTGATCAAGCATCTGAATATTTAATGATTTGTTTATAGCAATTTCACCACTATCTGGTTCTATATCACCAGTGATTACTTTCATTAAAGTAGATTTACCTTGTCCATTTTGTCCAATGATAGCTATTCTTTGCTGTTCTAAAAGTGTAAAATTTACATCTTTTAATATCACTTTTGTATCATATTGTTTATTTATTTTTTGTAAATCTATTAGTGCCATATAAAGTTAATATCCTATTAAATATAATAAATTATGATCTAAACTTAATAGTATTTCTACCACCGTTTTTAGCAGCATATAATGCTTGGTCTGCTTCATTCATAACACTATCAATAGTGTCATTATTTGATTTTTTTGATGTAAATCCCATACTTGTAGTAAATTTTATCTCTTGATTTTCATATTTAATAAATGATTTTTCTACATTAATTCTTAAATTATTAATTACTTCGTGAACTTCTTCTTTAGTTTCATTGTAAAACATTAAAGCAAATTCTTCACCACCAAGTCTCGCAAATATTACATTATCAGAGATATTCTTTTGAATTATTTTTGTAAAAAGCTTTAAAACTTCATCTCCAGCTTTATGTCCATATTTATCATTTATTTTTTTAAACTTATCTAAATCCATCATTACAATATAAACATCTTCATATTTATCAAAAATTTTATTCGCTCTATTAAAAAAATCACGTCTATTTGAAATTCCTGTTAAATAATCTTTTGTAGCTAAATAAATAAGTTCTTCTTCTAATTCTTTAGTCTTTGATATATCTCTTAAACTTGTATGAATTATTTGTTGATTATTCAAATAATTTAATTTCGTCATAACAACTTCAACCCAAAATTGTGTTCTGTCTTTTTTCTCATAAATCCATTCAAAACGATTTTGACCTGTTCGTAATGTCACTTCAATATTTTTAGTATGTAACATTTCAGATCTATAGCCATTTGGTTGAATATCTGGAGAATGATAAACTAAAGATGTACCAATCAAAGAACATTTATCATCATATTGAAACATATCAACTGCAGCATTATTACAATCTAATATTTTATTATCTTTTAATAATAATATACCATCTGAAGATTTTTGATACAGCGTTTCAAACGCATCTCTTTCATTTGAAAGAATTTGATTTTTTTCAAAAACTTCATTTATATCATCACTATGTAATGAAGTTAAAGTATTAATTTTTTCTTTACATACTCTCAATTTCTTTTGATTATTTATTATACCAGATACTTTTTTCAATGAATTTATCATTTGAAGTTCATCTATAGGTTTTATTAAAAATCCATTTACACCCATATTTAACAATGATATTAAAGATGAAGGATCACTATATGCAGAAATTACTAAAATAACTTGTTGTTCATTTATTTCTAGAATTGATTGAATTAATGTCTCACCATCCATAATTGGCATATGCAAATCAGTGATAATCAAATCATAATATGTATCATTTTCTTCATAAAATTTATTATACTGTTCTAATCCAGCCTTACCATCATTTGCAACATCAACCTGATCAAATAGTTCATTAAATATTATAAAAACTTGATCTTGTAAACTTTTATTATCTTCAACATAAAGTATTTTAAATGATTTAGTATAATTATGGATATTAGACAATTTACTCATAATGATTCTTTCTTGGTAATACTATAGTAAACTTTGCACCATTTTTTATATTTTCAACTTCTATTGAACCTTCACAATGTTCTTCAATAATAGTTTTACTCATATACAATCCTAAGCCTGTACCATTTTTTTCTGCTTTAGTTGAAAAATATGGATCAAAAACTTTATCAATAATATCTTCGGGTATTCCACCTGCATTATCACTTATTTCTATATATTCTTTATTATCTTTTGAATATAATTTTATAGATATAAGTTTACTATCTTCATACTCAAAATTATGTTCATCAAATGCATCTTTTGCATTTGCTAAAATACTTTGAATTACTTGCATAAGCTTATTAGGATAAGTACTAATAATATTATCACTTTTATTTTCAATATTAACTTTTATCAATGAAAAATCTAAAGTGGCACCAATAATACTCATTATCTCTTCAACAACAGTAAGAGTTGTTGTTTCTTTTTTTAATTGAAACTCTTTATAAAAATTTCTGAATTCATCAATTGTTTTTGATAAATGATGTGCATTCTTAGTTACAACTGCCAATTGTTGATCTAGAATCTCATCAGTCAATTTATTTAATTGTCTTTTTAGATTCAATGCTGTAACAGTAGAAACTATTACAGAAAGAGGTTGTCTCCATTGATGAGCAATCATATTCATAAGATCACCCATTTGAGCACTTCTTGATTGATGAAGCATTTTTTGCCGTTGATCTTCGTTTTTCTTAACTTCTTCAACAACTCTTATCTCTAACTCATGATACATATCTTCAATTTGTTTTCTTTGAGTCTCAACTTTCTTCTTATTAATAATACCTTGTGAAACTTTGTATAATGTATTAAATAATATAGTGTCATCAATTGGTTTTAACATAAAACCATCTACACCATAATTTAAAAAGTTAATAAGTCTATCACTATCATCATATGCTGAAGCTACAATTATAGATTGATCAGGGTTTATTTGTAATATATATCCAATTAACTCTTCACCATCCATTCTAGGCATTTTTATATCAGTAATTACTAAATCATAAGTTGAATTATGTTTTTCTTGGTATTGAGAATACTTTTGTAACGCCTCCATACCATTGTTTGCTATATCTAGTGAATTAAACATATGCCCATATACTTCAGTAATAAAGACTTGAAAACTTGCATCATCTTCAACATATAATACATCTAATTCTTTAGTATATTTTTTTAATTTATCTAGCATCACAAAGCTCAGTATTTATATGTTCTTCATTCATTAATAGATCATCATAAGGATCCATATGAACTGTTATAATCCAATTTGATTTAGGATCAATACTTTTTATTTTATCTTCAATATTATCAGTGATTCTATGTGCATCCATAAGTGAAATAACACAATCAAAAACCAAATGAACATCTACAAATATATCATTTCCAGCTTGTCTTGTTTTTAGCATATGGTAGTCATTTACTTTTGGATCATTATTAATAATATCTATAATTTGATCAATAATTTCTTGATCAACAGCACGATCTAATAATACCAGTACACCTTCTTCTATTAATTCATAGGCAGAATATATAATAAATATAGATATAGCTCCACCAACAATAGCATCAATAATATCATAACCAGTAAAATATATAAGTACTAAAGATAATAAAACAGCACCATTTGTATAAACATCTGTTTTATAGTGTAGGGCATCTGCTTTTATTACCATATTATTAGTTTGTTTTGCAACTGCATTAAGATATGCAACTAATCCAATAGTTATAAATAAAGAGATAACCATAACTATTAAAGATACTCCTAAATATGTAGAAGTTTCTTCTCCAAAAGCTTTTTTAACTGCTTGATAAAATAAAAACAATCCAGATACGGTAATAATAGTACCCTCAATTACACTTGCAAGTGCTTCAATCTTACCTCTACCATAATTAAAAGTAGCATCTGCTGGTTTTTCAGAGTTATTAATAGCAAAATAATTAAATAATGATACAAATAGATCAAGTATAGAATCAACTGCACTAGCCAATACTGCAATAGAACCACTCATTACACCAATTACTAGCTTTATGAGTGTTAAAAGTGCTGCAACACTACTTGATACTACTGTAGCTTTTTTTTGTAATGTCATACTATTTTTGACTCTTTACAAATTTTTCAATTCTAGTAATACCATCAATAATTATATCTTCAGAAGTTGCAAAAGAGAATCTAAAATATCCTTCTAATCCAAAAGCAACACCAGGAACAACTGCAACTCCAACTTCTTCAAGTAAATCTGCACAAAATTTCATACTATCATTATTTACATCTTTAATATTTACATATAAATAAAATGCTCCGCTTGGTTTTACAACTGATAGTCCATCAATTTTACTAAACATATCATATGCTAAGTTTCTTCTTTTTTCAAACTGAACTCTCATCATCTCAATATCTTCATCAACACTACCATTTAATGCTGCAATTGCTGCAGCTTGAGTGATTGAACAAATATTTGATGTACTTTGAGATTGAAGTTTTTTCATAGCTTTATTTAATTCTGCATTTTTAACTGCACTATATCCAAATCTCCATCCAGTCATAGCTACAGATTTACTTAGTCCATTTACAGTTATTGTTCTATCAAACATATCTTGGCTTACTGAGGCAGCTGCTGTGAATTTTTGACCATCATATAGAAGTTTTTCATACATCTCATCACTAACCACTGTAATATCTGTACCTTTTAAAACCTCAGCTAATGCAATTAACTCATCTTTTGAATACACAGAACCAGTAGGATTTGAAGGAGTTGTTAAAATTAATATTTTAGATTTTGGTGTAATTGCTGCTTTTAATTGTTCAGGAGTAATTTTAAATCCACTCTCATCAGTAGTTGCAATTTCAACTGGAACTCCACCACTATATTTAGCTTGCTCTGGATATGTTACCCAATAAGGAGCAGGTATGATTACCTCATCACCTTCATTTATCATCGCTTGAAAAATATTAAACAATGAATGCTTAGCTCCAACACTTACAATTATATCTGCAGGATCATAGTCTAAATTATTATCTCTTTTTAGCTTTTCAACAATAGCCGCTTTAACTGCAGGTGTTCCATCAACAGCAGTATATTTTGTATCACCAGCTTCAAGTGCAGCAATTGCAGCATCTTTTATTTTTTGGGGAGTATCAAAATCTGGTTCACCAGCACTAAAACTAATTACATCTTTACCTTGCTCTTTCAATTCTCTTGATAGTGTAGTAATGGCAATTGTAATTGACTCAGACAATAAGTTCATTCGATTAGCTAATTTCATATATTTCATCCTAATTATATTTTATATTGGATATTATTTTATCTAAAAAAGGCTTAAAATTATTTTTACATTTTCACACAAAGTTGCAAATCATACCGTAGAAGTTGTACACATTAAACAAATCAATATCAAACATACTTATTTAAGAGTATTATCTGCAAATAAGATACAAATAAAAAGTAGTATTTTTTTTACACATAATGAAGTACTAAAACTAATACAAAAAAAGCAATCTTGGATTTTAAAACATATTAATAAATATATTACAAATACTATACTAGATACACAATTTTATTATTTGGGGAGAATATATACAAAAAGTGAATTTAATATAGATGATATTGATAAGTTTTATAAAGATGAAGCAAAAAATATTATATTACCTATTATTGAAAATTATTCTAAAATTATGAATGTACAAATAAATAAAATTTCATTTAGAAAAAATAAAAGCAGATGGGGAAGTTGTTCTAGTAAAAACAATATCTCATTAAATTCAAACTTGGTAAAAATTCCAATAGAACTTATAAAATATGTTGTAGTACATGAGTTGTCTCATATTAGACATAAAAATCATAAAAAACCTTTTTGGGATGAATGCGAAAAATATATGCCTAATTGTAAAATTTTAGATAAGCAACTAAACAACTATAGTTGCTTATAATGATATATCTATTGCTCTTTTAACCTTTGTATATCAGCTCCAATATTAGCTAATTTTACTTCTAATTGATTATAACCTCTATCAAGATGATAAATTCTATGTACTTTTGTATCACCCGTTGCGACAAGTGCCGCTAATACTAAAGCACTACTAGCTCTTAAGTCTGTAGCCATAACATCAGTTGCTGCCAAAGCATCTGGAGTTCCTGTGATTGTAGCAACGCTTCCATTTAAAGATATATCTGCTCCCATTCTTACAAGTTCACTAACATGCATAAATCTATTTTCAAATAATCTTTCATCAACAATACTTACACCATTTGCTTGCGTAGCCAATGCCATAAATTGAGCTTGCATATCTGTAGGGAAACCTGGATATTCTGTCGTAACTATATGTATTGGTTTAATTTGTTGAGCAGGGTGTATTGTTATAGAATCATCTGTTTTAGTTATAGAAAATCCCATCTCATTTAATTTTGCTAATACTGCATCTAAATGTAAAGGAATAACATTTTGTACCGTAAGCTCAACATTTGCTATAGCTCCAGCACATAAATATGTTCCTGCTTCAATTCTATCAGGAATAATATCAAAAGGTTTAAACTCTAGTAATTTTCCACAAGTTCCTTCAATTGCTAAAGTATCTGTACCAATTCCTTTTATATCAAGACCAGCATCTTTTAATACTTCACAAAGTTGAATAACTTCTGGTTCTTTTGCCGCATTTATAATAATAGTTGTACCATGAGCCAAAGCTGCAGCCATTACAATATTTTCTGTACCTGTTACAGTAACTTTATCAAATACTATTGTTGCACCTTGAAGTCCATTTGGACAAGTTGCTTCAATATAACCTGATTTAATCTGTATATTTGCACCCATTTGCTCTAATGCTTTTAAATGAAGATCAACTGGACGCTGTCCAATAGCACAACCACCAGGAAGTGAAACCTCACATTTTCCAAATCTTGAAAGTAGGGGTCCTAATACCAAAATAGATGCTCTCATAGTTTTTACAATATCGTATGTTGCTTTTGTCTCATGTAATTCTGAAGTATTAATTGTAATAGTTGAGTTTTGTATATCTGTAGATGTTGCGCCCAACATTTTTAGAAGTTTTAGCAATGTTTTAATATCAACCACATCAGGAAGGTTTCCAATTTTTACATCATTTGAAGCTAAAATAGTTGAAGCTAACAACGGCAAAGCTGCATTTTTTGCTCCATCAATAATAACACTACCACTTAAATCTTTTTTACCACTAATCTTTAAATATTCCAATATTTTTTCCTAAAGTTTATATTTTATGTTTTATTAATTTATTATTATAGTATACTTCTGCTAAAAAAAATGGAGATTATATATATGTTTAATGATTTTAATACAGATAATTTAGAACAATCAAAAGAAATTTTAGAAAATATGCTTACTCAAAGCAGGGCACAAATTAATAAGCTTTTACAAATAGAAAATAAAACATACAAAAATTTTATAACACCTTACCAATTAATTGCTCAAGAAATTGAAGAATTTATTACTCCAATATTTCATCTTGATAGTGTAAAAAATTCAGAATTAACACAAGAAATATATGCTCAAATTCTTCCTTTGATATCAAATTATCAAACTGAATTATCTCAAAATGAAAAGATTTATTCAGCTATAAAAGATATACAGGATAATGAATATAGTACTTTAAATGATATACAAAGAAAAGTTATTGAAAATGAATTAAGAGATTTTAGACTTGGGGGATGTGGCTTAGATGATAAGAAAAAAAACAGATTAAAAGATATAAATTTAACACTAAGTCAATACTCAAAAGAGTTCTCTCAAAATTTACTTGATGCTACAAATGCTTATGAATTAATTATAGATAACGAAAAAGATATAATAGGATTACCAAGTAGTGATATAGAACTTGCTAAATTTGAAGACAAAGAAGATAATAATAAAACAAAATATAAATTTACACTTCAAATGCCATCTTATATAGCATATATGACGTATGGTATAAATAGAACATATAGAGAAGAATTATACAAAGCATACTCTACTAGAGCGCCACAAAATGAAGAATTAATAGAAAAAATACTAAAGCTAAAAGATGAAGAAGCAAAAATACTTGGTTTTGAAAACTATGCAGCTTTATCAATTGAACCTAAAATGGCAACATCTCAAGATGAAGTTATAAACTTTCTTGAAGATCTAGCATCAAAGAGTAAAAATAAAGCTAAACAAGAGTTAGACGAGGTAAAAACATTAGCTAAGCAGCTTGATAACCTTGATGATATACAAAGTTATGATGTAGGGTATTATAGTGAAAAACTAAAAAAAGCTCAATATGATATAGATCAAGAGTATTATAGACCATATTTTGAACAACAAAGTGTACTTAATGGATTTTTTAATTTTTTAAATAAACTATTTGATATAGAGTTTAAAAAAATAGAAGCTTCATCATGGGATGAAAAAGTAAATGCATATGATATATATGTCAATAATACTATACATAGTAGAATTTATATGGATTTAGAAGCAAGAAAAGATAAGCGCGGTGGAGCATGGATGAATAACTGGCACAATAGATATATAAATGCTTCAAATAATCAAGTATTACCCACAGCATATATTGTATGTAATTTCCCCGCTTCTAGTGAATCTACACCATCTTTATTAAGACATGATGATGTAGTTACCTTATTTCATGAGATGGGTCATGCACTTCATCATCTATTAACTAAAATTGATGAGCCTTTTGTAGGGGGTATAAATGGAGTTGCTTGGGATGCAGTAGAGTTTCCATCACAATTCTTAGAATACTTTGCATATGAAGCACAGGTTTTAAAAACATTTGCTATACATTATGAAACTAAAGAGATTTTAGATGATGAATCAATTAAGAAATTAAAAACAGCAAAAAACTTTCAATCATCAATGGCTACAATTAGACAAGTAGAATTTGCACTGTTTGATTTTAAACTACATCAAAAATTATACAATAAAGAACAGATGCAAGAATTACTTAATAGTATAAGAAAAAAATATTCACCATTATTACCTCCATCTTATAATAAATTCCAAAATGGTTTTGCACATATATTTGCAGGTGGTTATAGTGCAGGATATTATAGCTACAAATGGGCTGAAGTACTTAGCGCTCATGCATTTTACAAATTTTTAGAAAAAGGGATATTTAATAAAGAATTATCCAATTTGTATAAAGATTTAATTCTAGGACAGGGTGGAAGTCAAAATATGGATCAACTTTTTGTTAAATTAATAGGTGAAAAACCACAAGTTGATTCTTTATTAAAAATTGATGGAATTATCAGCTAAATTTTGTCATAATACAGTTTTTAATTATAATATAAAAGGATATTTATGGATAATACAACACAAAAATTACAAGAAGCACTATCTCAACTAATAAAAGCATATGAAGAGTTACAAGAAAATTATGAAAATTTAGAGAAAAAGAATGAAGATTTACAAAATGAAATTGATATATTAAATTCTGAAAAGTCTTCATTAGAAAGTAAATTAAACGAAGAAAGTTCAACAAAAGAACAGCAATCTACAGAAATGAATTCAATGTTATCTAAAATTGAAGGTATATTAAAATTTAAATCATCAAAAAACAATACAAATAGTACTGACAAAAAAGAAGAAACGCAAAATATCTCTGATGATATAAAGATTGAAGAAACAAAAAAAGAAGATGAAGAACCAGCAGATTCAGGTAAAATTGATTTAAACCGTATGGAATCATTACTTAATGGGTTTGGTTCAAAATAGTTAATCTTGATTATACTTCTTAATACAAACACTCTATACTCAACATTTGGAGTGCAAACCAATGAAGCACTTCATCAAGCTTTAATAGGTATGGCTCCATCTATGGTTGAGTATTATTTATCAGATTTATGTTCTAATGCGCAAGAGCATTATTTAAATATGAAAAATATTCAACAAACTATCACATTGGATCAATTTCATATTCATTTTGATTATGATGAAAATATATATTTACAGATTGATCAAAGTGAAGATGAATTAACTGGATCTTTTTGGTAATCAAAATATATCTGTAGTCTTTTTTAATCTTTGAGTATCAAAATGAGTATATATTCTAGAAGTATTTATATCTGCATGGCCAAGAGATTCTTGTACAAGTATTAAATCCCTATTTTTCTGATACAACATAGTAGCAAATGTATGTCTTAACATATGTGCACCATTTTTTTCTTTTCTAATACCTGCACTAATTAAAATCTTTTCAACAACTCTACTTATATATGCTTGAGTTAATTTCTTTCCTTTATTATTACAAAATAGTAAGTTTTGTTCACAATTTTTTATACTGAGCCACTCTTTCAAATCATTTTTTATAATAGACATTTTAATCATTACAACTCTTGGCTTATTACCTTTACCTCTTACTTGAAGTATTATCATACCATCTTCATCAAACATATCTTTTTGTTGAAGATTTAAAACTTCACTAACACGAACACCTGTATATAATATAATCTTAATTATAAGTCTATTTCGTGCAGCATATTTACTTGAGAATTCATACTCATCAATAGCATTTATAAATTTATTTACTTCCTCTTTATGCATAAAAGAGGGTAGTTTTGTACCACTTTTACCTCTTAATCCACCCCAGTTTTTAAGTTCTATACCAAATCTATATACATTGTCATTGTCATCGATATTTTGTTTATCTATATATCCAAAAAATGTAGTTAAAGCTATTTTATAATTCTTTTTAGTTGCATCAGATAATGTACTTGTATTTGTAACTAAGAAATCACTCAACAACTCTTCATCTATCTCTTTTAAAGATGAAGCACCAAATTGCTCTAAAAAGTAATATAGTTTTTCTAAAGGAATAAAATAAACATGAATTGAATTTATTCCTATATTTCTTAACTCTTTTACAACTATTTTCAACTCCTCAATAGAATCAAAACCTATAATTAGTTGTTGTAATATTTGAGCCAATCTTGTTTTATTTGTTACATTAGAGTTTGATAGATTTGTAATCTTGTTTCTTATATATCTACTAAGCCAAAACAAATAGCTTTTAGTAAAACTATCTTCGCAATCTATGGGATATCTCATAATGAGCCTTTTTTAATATATTAGTATTGGAAACTATAATTTCCAAACTATATTATATAACTACTTTAAAAGAGCTTATATAAAGTAATACATTCTAAGCTCTTCTTTTCCCTTTTGCAAAATCAATTATATATTGAGCAATATCATCTAAAGAAACAATATCTTTTATGGCATTTGCTTTTATAGCTTGTTTTGGCATACCAAAAACTACACAACTCTTTTCATCTTGAGCAACTGTATAAGCTCCATTGTCATGTAAATCTTTTATACCAATAGTCCCATCATCACCCATACCTGTCATAATAACAGCCATAGCACCAGCTCCAACAGTATTATTAACACTTCTAAACAATACATCAACACTTGGTTTATGACGACTTACTTTTTGTACATCTAATAGTTTTGTAACATAATTCATGCCACTTTTTTCAATAGTAAGATGCATATTACCTGGAGCTAAATAAGCGTGTCCTTTTTCTAAAACTTGTCCTGATGTAGCTTCATATACTGTTAATTCTGATTGATTATTTAATCTTTGAGCAAATGATCTTGAAAAACCATAAGGAATATGTTGTGTTATAACAATTGGAGGTAAACCTGCAGGAAGTTTTGAAAATACTTTTATAAGAGACTCTACTCCTCCTGTTGAAGATCCAATAGCAATAACTTTAGATCCTGGCATAGCTGCAGGTTGCGAAGGTATAACTTCATCTGGATGAATTTTTAGTTCAACTTCACCAACATTATGACCAGTTTTTTTACTAATTACCTCTTTTGTACCTTTTGGTTTTTTTAGTGTGTATCTCTTTAAAAGAAATGTTAGATTTAATAATATATCTTTTACTCTATCACCAAATTGTGGAATTGACTCCCCATTTGTAGGTTTTGGTATATATCCAACAGCCCCATCATCAAAAATATCACTATCTTTAGCGCCCTCACCTGATATTACAACTGCAGGCATAGGGTGTAATCTCATAAGATTTCTTAAAAAAACAACTCCATCCATTTTTGGCATATTTATATCAATTGTTACCAAATCAGGTTCATAAATTTTAATTTTTTCTCTGGCATCAAATGCATCCATGGCATCTGCTACCACTTCAAATTCATCAATACCATTTATTATATCTTTTAATATTCTTCTCATTGAAACAGAATCATCAACAACTAAAACAGTATACATTTATGGCCTTTTTTTATTAATAAATTAGAAAAGATCTATTTCCATTTGAGGTTCCGCCTCTTTTGGTGCATTTCCAAATAGATCAACACCACCAGCATATTCTTTGATAACAGGAGCTTTTGTAATCTCTTTTTGTAATGCAACTTCATCTTTTGCAAGTTTTTCATCAGTATCAGATTTTTGAGTAACTTTAATATATGTTTCAAAATCATTTGCAAGTAGAATTAACCTACCATGTTCACCACGAGTATGCTCTGAAAGTATTGGAAAACCTTCAGAATTACAAAAATCTTTAGCAAACTCAACATTTCTAAAACCAATTGATTTAGATGTGAGTCCAAGTTTCATAATATCAGCACCACCCGATATTTTAACTTTCATATTTTGTTTTTGACATCCTAATTTATACATCTCATTTATCATAGCTTCAACAGAATATAATCCATATTTCATATCTTCATTTGAACTCGAACTACTAGGCAATAAAAAATGATTCATCCCTTTTATTTTAGCTTTTTCATCATAAAACATAATAGCAACACAAGATCCAAGTAAAGTTTTAAAAGCAATATTCTCAGTATCTGCTCCAACAGCAAATTCTCCACCTATTACAGTGTGAGCATTGTACCCTTTTATTTGCTGAGTAAAACGAGAGTTTGAAACTTTTTCTATACTACCATCTTTATGACCAATTATAATCAAATAATATCCTTAGTTTTCACAAAAATATTTTGCCCTACTCTGTTACTATATTTAATTAAGTCTTGAGGGTTTTCTGAATGTCCAAGATATAAAGTACCACCAATTTTTAAATGTCTAAAAAGTTTTATTAAAATTGATCTTTGATCTTCTGATGTAAAATAAATTAATACATTTCTACAAAATATTACATCAAATTGATGTTCTGCAAAAGGGTAAGTTGGATTATTTAAATTATTTTCTTTAAAAGTGATCATTTTTTTTAGATCATCATTAGCTTTAATTAAAACTTCTTCACCAACTAAATTTTTTTGTACTCTTCTTTTAAAGTATTTTTGAGGTTTTATCCAAGAAGGAAATTCTTTAGAACTCTTTGAAAATCTATATATACCATCAGCTGCATACTGTAATACATTTGTATCAATATCTGTAGCAATTATTGAGGCATTGATTTTTTTACCTGTATTTGCTTCAGCTTCTTTTACACTCATAGCCATAGAATAAGGTTCTTCTCCAGTTGAACTTGCAGAACAAAACATCTCTATTTTTTGACCATTGTTCGCAAACTCTGGTAATACTCTTTGTATTAAGTCTTCAAAATGAAATGCTTCTCTAAAAAAATGAGTTTTATTTGTTGTAAAAGAGTTTATAAATTCTGTTACAAATTCACCTTTTGCAATAGTATCTAATAATTGATCAACTGTGCCATTAAACTTGGTATCTCTTAAAAGCTTATCTAATCTATTAGATATCATAATATCTTTATTTTCAGCTAGTGTAATACCAGTTAATTCATAAAGAATTTTTTTTACTTTTTGGTGTAATCTAGATATATCGCTCATAATTTATGAAGCCTTTTGATGTAAACTCATAGATTTATTTTCTATCTTTTTTTGTGCATTAATAATTCCAAAAATATCTAAAATTAGTCCAATAGATCCATCCCCTCTTACAGTAGCAGCCCCTATTCCTTCAACACTTCTAAAGTTTTTATCCAATGGTTTTACAACAACTTGATGTTGATGTAAAAATTCATCTATAAATATCGCAACTTTTGTAGTACCAGCTTTTACAACAATTAACATACCATCTTCAAGTTCACTATATTTTGGAGGAACATCAAATAGTTGGTTAACTCTAACAACAGGAATAAATTCTTCTCTTAACATTAATAAATCTTGAGTACCATCACCAATTTTTTTAATCATATCTGGTGTAGGTTGTAAAGATTCAACAATCGAACTTAAAGGTAAAATATATTTATTATCTCCTACTGCAATATCAAGACCATCCAAAATAGCCAAGGTAAGTGGTAATGCAATAGTAATAGTTGTACCTATTCCTAATCCAGTATCTAAAGTAATTACTCCACCTAGTTTAGTAATATTTGTTTTTACAACATCCATACCAACACCACGACCAGAGATATCAGTAATTTGATCTGCAGTTGAAACACCTGCTCCAAAAATTAGCATAGCTTTTTCATTATCTGTCATCTGAGCTAGTCTTGCTTCATCAATATCACCATTTTCAAGACATTTTTGAGCAACTTTATCTGTGTTTATTCCTCTACCATCATCTTGAATAGTAATAATCATTTGACCATTTGCTTGTTCTGCACTAATTGTAATATTACCATTTTCACTTTTTCCAGCTTTAATTCTCTCTTCTGGAGTTTCAAGTCCATGATCCAAAGAGTTTCTAATAATATGCATCAATGGATCAGTTAATCCTTCAATCATAGCTTTATCAATCTCAACTGCATCACCAATATGGTGAAAGTCAATTTTTTTACCAAGTTTTTTAGAGATATCTCTAATAACTTTTGGAAATTTAGAATAGATAGAATCCATAGGTACCATACGAATATTCATAATAGAATCTTGCATCTCTCTAATATGACGTTCAAGAAGTTCTAATCTTTCAAGTACAGAACCTCTAGTTTTATTATCTTCAATACTTGTAGCAAATTGAGTAAGCATAGCATTTGTAATAACAAGATCCCCTACGCTATTCATAAGATTGTCAATTTTATCTAAGTTTACACGAATATTACTTGCTGCTACAGGTTTCTTAGCAGCTGGTTTCTTAACTAGTGCAGGTTTTGCAGCTGGCGTTTTTACAGCTTCTTCTGGTGTTTTTGTATTATTAGTACTATTAGTTGAAGAGTTATTATTATTATTTTGTTTTACTTGAGGTATTTCTATATTATTAGAACCAACAGCCATTTTTGCATCAGGAGTAACAGCAGGAACATCATCAAAGAATCCAAAATCTTCTGATGTATCATTTACTCTTGTAACGGCATCATTTTTATGTTTTTTTGATTCAGCATTAAGTGTGTCATCAAAAAATCCATATGATTCATTTTCAGAATTCATATCAGCATCATCTGAAAATAAACCAAAAGGTGCATTTGTAATTTGAGATTCTAGTCCTTCATCATAAAAACCAATATCATCAGAAGTTTCTTCTTGAGATATCTGATTGAAATTATCAAAAGCATCTGATTCATTTGAAGTATTTTGTTGAGACATATTATTAGAATCTGAAGCTTCACCTACAGTTTCACCATTGATATATGCTCTAATTATTTTAAGCTGTTCTGTTGTCATAGACTCAAAAAGTTCTCTAGTTAATTCTCCAGCAACTTCTAAATCTAATAATTCTTTCATAATATCTAAAGAATCAATTAAAGCCCCTGCCATCTCTGGTATAAACTCTATTTCATGATTTCTAAGTTTGTCCATCATATTTTCTACATCATGAGTAAACTCAGCAAATAATGCTAATTCAACAGAAGCACCACTCCCTTTTAATGTATGAACATCTCTAAAAAGTTGTCCCATCTCATCATCAGTTAATGATCCATTACTTTCAGCTTCTAGAAGAACATTATCAGCAGATTCAAATAACTCCGCAGCTTCTTCTACAAACATCTCTCTATACATTGATATATCAAAACCAGACATGCAATTTCCTTTTTTATTTCATATTAATAATTATATTTATCTGCTTAGAACGATATTTACAGCTTTTAGTAATTGATCTGGAACAAATGGTTTAACAATCCAACCCGTAGCTCCCGCAGCTTTTCCTTTAGCTTTCATTTCATCACCTCTTTCAGTTGTTAGAACTAAAATAGGTTTTGGTGCAGCATATTCAGGTAGTTTTCGTAACTCTTCTATTAATGTTAATCCATCCATATTTGGCATATTAACATCAGTAATAATTAAATCAAAACTATTTGCTTTTGCTTTATTTAAACCATCTACACCATCTACGGCTTCTGTTACATCACTATAACCACCTTCATTTAATGCGTAATTCAACATATCTCTTAGCATTGTTGAATCATCTACAATTAACAGCTTTGCCATAATAACTCCTTATTCATACTAATTAATTAGTACAAAAATAATTTTTCTAAACTATGATATCAAAATAAAACTTTAAACTATCATAAAAAGTAAAAAATTATATTTGTGTACTAGAAAGTTCTATTCTGTCTTTTTTAACTTTTAATACCTTAACATCGTAAGTCTGACCAACTTCTAATACATCATGAACATTATTTACTCTTGTTTTTGATATTTTTGAGATATGTAGTAACCCTTCCCCACCTTTTGGTAATGATATAAATGCACCGAAATCAACTATTCTTTCAACTTTACCAGTTACAACTTCATCAACAGTATATAATTTTTCAAAATCAATATTTTGTTTTTCATGAGATTTTCTACTTGGTGCATTATTTGATATTGTTTTGATATGCTCACATGCATCCATTACTAAGTTTTTATCTTTTCCACTAACTTTTACATTTCCAGTATCTCTATCTAAATCTATATTTACATTAAATTTTTCTATAATCTCTTTAATTGTAGAGCCAGCTTTTCCAATAATAACCATAATTTTACTAGGATCAATTTTAAATTGTTCTATTAATGGTAAAGCTTCACTTGGTACTATATCTTTAGCTGCTTCTTCCATTAAACCTAAGATATGAGTTCTTCCCTCTTTTGCTTGAAGTAATGCTTCTTTTAATACACTTAATTCAATTCCTCCAAGTTTTATATCCATTTGAAGTGCTGTAATACCATTTTGAGTTCCAGCTACTTTAAAATCCATATCACCATCATGATCTTCAAGTCCCATAATATCAGTTAATACTGCATATTTATCATTTTCTTGTACCATACCCATAGCAATACCAGCTACTAAACTCTCAATAGGTAATCCTGCAGCCTTAAGAGCAAGTGATCCTCCACAAACAGTAGCCATAGATGAAGATCCATTTGATTCTAAAATTTCAGATACTAATCTTACTGAATCAGTAAATTCCATATCAATAGAACTTTCCAATGCTTTTTTTGCTAAATTTCCATGTCCTAATTCTCTACGACCAGGAGAAAACATAGGTTTTGCTTCACCAACAGAAAATCCTGGAAAATTATAATGAACCATAAATCTTTCAATATCTGGTGATTTACTATTTAAGTGTTCAACCATTTGACCATCTTTAGATCCAGCTAATGTAGCCACAACTAATGCTTGTGTTTCACCTCTAGTAAATAGACATGAACTATGAGCTGAAGGTAAAATATTTGTCTCAATACTAATTGGTCTAACATCTTTTAAACCTCTTCCGTCTGCTCTAACATTTTCATTTACAATCATTGATCTAACTAACTCTTTTTTTACAATACTAACTGCCTCGTATATAGAATCATAATCAAGTTCTTTATTAGTACAAAATTCATCTTGTACAATCATTTTTGCTACATCTTTTAATTGAGTTGCTCTTTCAGATTTAGCTAGTTTTTTAATTGCTTCGTTTATATCATTTGTATAATTATCTCTTACATAAGATATAATATCGTTATCAATACTACTTTCAAGTAATTCAACTTCTACTTTATCTTTTGAAGCAACTAAAAAACCTTCTTCATAAGCAATATTTGATTCTTTGATAGCATTTTGTGCTATACCAATTGCATCAATTAAACTATCTTCATCCATATCATTAATATTATGTTTTTTAACAAAAGCTTCAATATCAACTTCAATCATCTCTTCAGTTGCAATTGATTTCATCTCAATCATTAATAATTCATCTTTAGTTCCAGCTACATATAAATCTAAAGTAGAATCATCCATTTGTTCTTGATTTGGGTTTATTACATACTGTCCATCAATATTTGCTAATCTTACTCCACATACTGATTTTTTAACTGGAATATTTGATGTATATAGGGCAGCAGATGCAGCATTTAGTGCTAATACTTGCATATCAACATCTTTATCTGCACTTAAAACAATAACTGTAATAGTTGTAGGATATACGTAACCTTTAGGGAAAAGAGGTCTTAAGCTTCTATCAATAACTCTTGAAGTTAATGTTTCAAAATCACCTGGTTTTGTTTCTCGTTTAAAAAATCCACCAGGTAATTTAGCTGCAGCATAAGTTTTTTCTACATATTGAACAGTTAAAGGAATAAAATCTTCACTAACTGGATTATCAAATTCACTTACAACTGTTGCTAATAATACAGCATTTCCTACTTTTGCCAAAACTGACCCATTTGCTTGTTTAGCAACCTTATTAAATTCATAAATCTCTTGTATATTATTTAATTCTAATTCACACACTAGTGACATTTTTAATCCTTTTGTAATATTTTTTTAACTTTTTCAAAACTTATTTCTTCTAATTGATCATAATAAAAATCAATAGCTACAAAATGTTCTAAAATATTTGGGCAATATAGATCATCTGCAATAGATTCTATATCACCAACTGTTGCTGCTGGTATAATTGGAACTGCTACACTTACTGATTTTGCACCAAGTGAAATTGAAGTTTTTATACAGGCCATCATAGTTAAACCTGTATTTAATCCTTCATCAACAAGTAACACATTTTGATGTTCTAAATTG
The DNA here is from genome assembly GCA_964486745.1 of uncultured Arcobacteraceae bacterium. Lineage (GTDB taxonomy): Bacteria > Campylobacterota > Campylobacteria > Campylobacterales > Arcobacteraceae > JAYEFX01. The sequence continues at coordinate 5,463 of CAZAOJ010000016.1, read as the reverse complement.
TGTATCCCTTTACCATCTCTATATTGTGCCAAATATGATAAAATTGTAACTTGATATAAAATCTCAGCTTGTCCATATATAAAATCTAAATCAATATCAAATGATTTTACAAGTTCTTCGTGAATAACAACCTCTTGATTTTCTGTAACAATTGCTATTTCACATTCATGATTCAAAGGTGCATATAATTTTTCACTAAACATAAAGTCAAAATCAGAATTAATATGTTTTGATATCTCATTTGCAATTGGAACACCATTTGCTGAAGTTGCAATTACAATCCAATTCTCATCTTTCATTTTCTGTAATGGCAAAGCTTCTAAAAGCTCTTTTGTACTTTCTTCTCTATTTTTAAATAAAATATTTTTACCACCCATCTTTATTGCCTATCTATTTTTTGTTTATATTGTTGTTTTATACCACCAATTGGTTTTAAATATAATTGCAAATAAATAATTTTTTGTCTAATAGCATCTGTACTATCACTAGCAATTGCAACTAAAGAATCTTCAAGTTTAATATCTAAAGCCCAACATTTTTTATCAATATTAAAAACTAATTCTTGTTTTGTAAGTAAATTATTTTGTAAATCATAATATCTTTTATATGAAGTTGTATAATATCTATTAAATTTAGTTCCTATATCAAAAATATATGATTTTGTATCAAGTTTATTAGAGTGTGGAGTTTCTTTTGAATAATAGTGATTTAATTTTACATAATAATCATCATATTTAAATGAAGCATTTGAAGATGATTCAATTATTTTCTTATCATCATGATTATATAAAATACGATTTGAAAGAGTTCCATATTTATAATTATATGTAAGATTATTTTCAAAATTACCCAATGTTGAATTTGCATCTTTATCATATAAAATTGATTGTTTCATTTTATGGTTAATAATTTGTTTTAAACTATTGCTATCATAAATCGATTGATTAAATTTAAAAGATATACTTTTATTCTCTTCTGTAACAGGAAATGGGCTTAAATCAGAATTTGAACTATTTATTCCATATAAATCTCCAGTCTCTTTAGATAAACTAGGTAAAACTGCATTTGCAGAAAAATTAATTGTATGTAAATAATTAGTATATGGTTTAATTAAATCTGTTGATAATGATATGATATGTTTGGCTTGTATAAATGTACCATTCTCAAATCTATTTCCACCATTTGCATTATAATCTAAGTGTGTTAATCCCATCTCTTCTTTAAAAGACAAAGTTAAATATTCATCAAATAAATTCATAGTATATGAAATTGGAATTAAAAGATCAATTCTATTGGCGTCTATACCTGTTGGTCTAAAATAGTTTGTATATTGTAAATCTGTAGAATAAAATAAATTATTAATAAATGATTCTTTTGAAAATATATGACCTTGTAGTGTTGGTAACTGTTGTAAAGTATTATCATTATTATCCAACGAACTATCTAAATAATATCTAGCATACATCCCACCATAATATGATGGTGTTTTATAAAAATAGTTTATTTTTGATTCAATCTTTTTTTCAAAAGAACCAGTTTCATCAACCTCTTCAAGATTTTTATATTCTATATCATTTAACCAATGAAGATCTACATATAGTCCATCTTGATGATTTTTTAATGCAAAAAGATTATATCTTGTATAATTTACATCTATTCCAAAATGATTATCGTTTGTTAAATCATAATTACTTGAATATTTTCCATTTTCTTTCATATATCCAGTTTTAATTTGAAGTAATGAATTAGGAGAATCAGCTAATCTAAAATATGCATACATACCCCAGGCTCTTTTTGTTCTATATTGAGGAACAAGTTCTATATCCCAATTATCATATGGTGCTATAAAAAGAGGCTGAGCATAATAAAAACCCTCTACATTTGAATAACCAAAAGTAGGCATAAGTAAACCAGTTCTTCTTTTTTTATTAGTAGAAAAACCAAAATATGGAATATAAAATATTGGTACATCATTTATATATAATCTTGCATTATATGTACTAATCCACTGATCTGCACTATCATAACTACCACTACTAAACTGAATACTCCAAGCAGGATCTATACAATCACAACTTGACACTGTTGAACTTGTTAAAGCATATTTTTCATTTTTACCAATAAGTGTTTTAGAATTTACCCAAATTCCACTATCTTTATGCACTGTAAAAGCAGGTGATTGTTCTATATCATTAGTATTTAGATTTACAACTGAGTTATCACTTAAAAGTTGCTCTTTATTATCTTTTAAAATATTAACATCACCAAAAAGTTGAAGATCACCAGTTTGTTGATTATATATAGCTTTTTTTGAAGTTATATAATATGTTGGAGAAAATACAACAACATCACCTGTTGCCATAATTGTATTTCCTCTTTTTACTACATTTTTTGCTAAAATATCAAATTGCTCACTAGTTGTTACTGTTTGAGCATATATTAAAATAGAACATAAATATAATAAAAATATTTTTTTAAGCATTAACGACTAAAGTCCTACCAAGTTTATCATGAAATGTTTGTCTTCCATCATTAAAATATCCAATGATAAATCCAATATAAAAGAACATCTCACTAAGTATTCTACCTAAAGATCTAAATAGTGAATTCATAAAACTCACTCTTCCAAAATTATTATAATCAATTACTCTTATTTTAGAAGCCATTTTACCTAGCGTTGCGCCATAATACCATACAAAAAATGCTTGATATACAATTTTTAATATAACTACAGGAACCGTATAAGCATTTAATAACGATAATAGTGCAACTAAGTCTCCACCAGCAGCATCTAATCTATCCCATAACATAATTACTACTAAAAAAGTAATAATAAGATCATCAATAACAAATGCTCTTAATCTACGACGCATTGAAGCTAATTCAAGATTATTAGTATCTATTTGATCATTTTTATTTTGCATATAATTCTACTTTAAAGCTTGATATGCGATATCTGATCTGCATTTTTTACCAGCAAAATGAACTTGTCCACATAGAGCATATGCTCTATTTCTTGCATCTAAAATAGAATCTCCTAAACCTACACACACAAGTACTCTTCCACCTGTTGCAAAAAGTTTATCATCCTCACTACTAACACCTGCATATGAAATATGAGTATTTAAAGCAATATCCTCATCTACTATATCATCTACTATAATCTCAGCTGGTTCACTACTACTGTATGGATAATTTTTACTAGCCATTACAACACCAACAGCAAACTGATTTTTTATTTTAATATCTAATTTATCGAGTTGCTTTGTAGCACCTTTATAAAACAACTCACTTACAGGAGTATCCAATAAAGGCATTAAAATTTCACATTCTGGATCACCAAATCTTACATTATATTCAAGTATAATTGGTTCACCTTTTACAACCATTACGCCAATAAAAAGTACTCCCTCAAAAGGTGCTCCTTCTTTTTTCATACCTTCAAGTGTTGGTTTAATTACCCTATCTTCTATTTTTTCATAAATAGTATCATCAACCAAAGGAGTTGGAGCGTAAGCACCCATTCCACCAGTATTTGGTCCAGTATCACCATCCCCTATTCTTTTATGATCTTGAGCTGCTGGTAATACTTTATAGTTTTCACCATCACATATTGCAAAAACTGATAACTCATATCCATCTAAAAACTCTTCTACAATGATATTTGTTCCAGCATCCCCAAAACTTTCACCACTTAACATATCTGATGCAGCTTGTTTTGCTTCATCATAAGTTTGAGCAATAATTACACCTTTTCCAGCACATAAACCATCTGCTTTTACAACTATTGGAGTATTCATACCATCTATAAAACTATTTGCTTCATCAATATTTGAAGTTTCTAAGAAAGCCGCTGTTGGTATATTGTATTTTTTTAATATATTTTTCATATAAACTTTTGAACCTTCAAGTTGAGCAGCAGCCGCACTTGGTCCAAAAATAGTTAAATTTTCTTTTTTAAATATATCAACTACACCATCAACCAAAGGAGCCTCTGGTCCAACTATAGTTAAGTCAATATTATTTTGTTTTGCCCAATCACATAATTCATTATAATCTTTAATATTAATATTTTGTCCCAATTGTGAAGTTGCACCATTACCTGGCATAAAAAATAAGTTATGTTGTTTTTCTTTGAAAATTGCAAGACCAATAGAGTATTCTCTACCACCACTACCTAAAATAAGTATGTTCATATATATCTACCTTTTAAAATCTATAAAAAATGCCCGGGATAGGCGTTATCCATCAGTATGGCCCACAAAAGCCAAGAACTGCAAGGCTGAATTTGATTTTAGGAACTCTGTCAATGCAGTGTTACACACCATCAAAATTACTCACCCACATAATTACAGTATCGGACCCTCAACAATGGAAATCGCGCTCTACCTAGACATACCTAATTTTATCAAATATTTCATTTTATTTGTATTAAAAAGGTTTAATTTAGTTTGATTTCCAAGTAGTTATTTTTGAATTTATTGCTAAAATTGTTTTTGTATTTATAATATGTTCATCTGTAATAATATATTGCATATATTTAACTTCTGAAGATGTAAAACCTTTTGGATCTTTTTTACTAAAAATAGCAGTAGAAGAGTCAAAATTAATATCAATTCTATCAACTCCACCTTGTGTATATTTTACAAAAAAAGCTAAACAAAATTCCCCATTATCTTTTTTTTCTATAGTTACAAAAACACAATCATCTAAAATCTCTTTTGGCATATCTCCAATAAAAGATTCTAATTGCTTAGTAGTTATATATCCAATATATAATTTCCCAAAAATATCAAAATATTGATGTAACCTATTTGTTTTAAAAAAATTAAGATTTATAGGTAATTTAGGTGTTGATCTAGATTTTTTCAATATCCAACTTAAAGTATCAAAATAATTAAATCTAAAATGATCTACTGAATCAATTTCAACAAAATTATTTGATTTTACTTTTATAAAAGACTCTTTTTTTTGATTTTTATTATTAATTAATTTTTCAAGTAAAATTGTAGGATCATAGTTCTTTGTAAGCCATATAGTACAATAATCAGGAAATACTCGAACTCCAGTAGCACCTTCACAAAGTATTATTAAAGCTTTTACTTTTAATTTTGGAAATAAAACCTCTAAAAGTGCTTTTTTCTTTCTAAGACGTTTTCTTAGACTACTAGTTAGTTTTACTATTGTTGATTCTACAAAATATACACTATCATTTGTAAAAAATAATCCATCAAATTCATTTACATCTTTATATCCTGATTTATACACAATTTGTGCATTTCTATCTATAAGTAAGCCTTTTTTTAAATCAAGTTTTTTATTTTGATGTGGCCCTTTTAAAATAAACTTTGTGATATATTCATTATTTGCTGCATACCTTAGAAGTCTTTCATATACAATATTTTCATATGCTTCACCTATAAAACTATTATATGCACTAAGATATTGCTCTGATTCTTTATC
>CAZAOJ010000015.1:0-39622 GCA_964486745.1 uncultured Arcobacteraceae bacterium | reverse complement strand
GCTACACTTTTCAACCCTTCAGGATTTTCTGAAGCAAAAAATGAAACTTTTGTTTGATCAAAACTATGATCATATTTATATGTTGTTTTTAAATACTGCACTATTGATTCACCTGAATGAATAGCTACCGTATTATCTAGATATTTTGTAATTTGTTTTTCTATAAGAGGGAAATGTGTACAACCTAATATAACTGCATCTATATTTTCAAGATTTGAAAAATAATGCTTTAATGTTGCATCTAAAATAATTCCATCAAATATACCCTCTTCAACTATAGGTACAAATAGTCCAGTTGCCATCGAGGTGATATTATTGTACCCTTTTTGTTTTAACTCATTTTCATATCTATTTGTAGCAATTGTACCTTTTGTCCCAATCACAAGTATATTTGCATCTTTATTTTTAATCTTATTTTCCAATGCCAACACACCTGGCTCTATTACTCCAATTACAGGTATATTTGAAACCTCTTTTAACTCTTGTATTGCAAATGCACTTGCCGTATTACATGCAACAATTATCATATCAAGATCAAAGTTTTTAAAAAATTCCAATGCTTCCAAAGAGTATCTAATTATAGTATTTTTATCTTTTGCACCATATGGGACTCTTGCAGTATCTCCATAATAAACAATTTGTTCAAATAGTTTATCTTCAAGCAAAGATTTAACAACAGTTAAACCCCCTATTCCACTATCAAATACTCCTACTTTCAATTAATACTACCTGTACTATTCATTCATAGAGTTAAAAAACTCTTCATTATCTTTTGTTTTTTGTAGTTTTGAATATAAAAATTTAAGCGCTTCCACTTCATCCATAGAAGCAACAGCATTTCTTAATATCCATATTTTTTGTAATTGATCTGGCTTAAGAAGTAATTCCTCTTTTCTTGTACCTGATTTTATAATATTTAGTGCAGGATATACTCTTCTATCAGCTGCTTTTCTACTTAATACAACCTCAGAGTTACCTGTTCCTTTAAATTCTTCAAAAATTACTTCATCCATTTTTGAACCTGTATCAATCAATGCAGTTGAAATAATAGTTAAACTACCACCCTCTTCTATATTTCTTGCTGCTCCAAAAAATCTTTTTGGTTTATGTAATGCATTTGCATCAACTCCACCACTTAATACTTTACCACTACTTGGTGTTACAGTATTATATGCTCTTGCAAGTCTTGTTATAGAATCAAGTAAAATAACTACGTCTTTTCCTGTTTCAACTGATCTTTTTGCTTTTTCTATAACCATCTCTGCAACTCTTACATGTGATGTAGCAGGTAAATCAAAAGTTGAACTATATACTTCACCTTTTACACTTCTTTGCATATCAGTTACCTCTTCAGGTCTCTCATCAATCAAAAGTACAATCAATTGAGCTTCTGGGTGATTTTTTGAAATACCATGTGCTAACTCTTTTAAAAGTTCAGTTTTACCACTTTTTGGAGATGCTACAATTAATCCTCTTTGTCCTTTACCCATTGGTGCAAACATATCAAGCATACGACCAGTAATCTTACTTGAATCATACTCAAATCTAAACTGCTCTGTTGCATAAAGTGGTGTCAAGTTATCAAATAATGGTCTATTTCTTGACTCATTTAATGGTAAATAATTAAGTGCTTCAATTTTAAGCAAAGCATAATATTTTTCTTTATTTTGATCATTGTTTGGAGGTCGTACTTGACCAGTAACTATATCACCAGTTCTTAGAGCAAATTTTCTAATTTGTGTAGCACTTACATATGCATCATTACTTGTATCTGAAAAATTACCATCTAAGGCTCTTAAAAATCCAAATCCACCATCTTTAATCTCTAAAATACCAGTAAAAAGTATATATCCACCTTGATCAGTTTGAGATTTTAAAATCTCAAATATCAGTTCTTGTCTTTTTAACTCTGCTGGGTTTTCAACACTTAATTCTGTTGCAATCTTTAATAATTCTTCTAATGCTAATGCACGAAGTTGCTCTATTTTAAATCCCACTACTGGAATATGTTTTTTTGTTGTATTACGTTTATGATTTGTTGTTTTTTTTGGTTTTTGATTTGACTCTTCCATGAGAAGTAATTGCCTTTTAGTTTATTTTGTAGATTTTCCAATGTATGTATTATTAGAAAGTAAGTTTTATGTTTTATTTATGTATTGTAGTATTAATTTGTTTATTTGTCAATAAAACATCAAGATTTACTCTTGATGTTTTAAAATATATTTTGATTAAAACGAAGCTATATGTGCAGATACTGCTTCAATATCAGCATCACTGAAAGAGGCAACTTGCCCTTTCATAATACCTTTCATAGATCCACCATAAGTTCCTGCTTTATAACCTTTTAAAGCTTCAGCAATTTTTGCTGCATCCCAACCTTTAACAACTTGAGATTTACCAAGAGCTTTTTTCTCTGCAGTTGCCCCATGGCATCCTGCACATTTAGCATATAATTTAGTTCCATCAGGACCTGCAACTGCAGTTTTTGCTGCAGCTATTACTGGAGCAGTAGCAGCAGCTACTTTTGCCATACTATCTTCAACCTTCTTTGCCACTGGTGCGGCTGCTTCAGTTACAGTTTTAGAAACTTCTTCAACTTTCTTTGCTACTTCTGCTACAGCTGCTGGAGCTTGTTCTTGAACAGATTTTGCTACATCTTCAACTTTTTTTGCTACATCTTGCACACTTTTTGTTACAGCTTTTGTCGTTGTTTCAACAGCCGTAGCCTCTTCTTTTTTTACTTCATGTGCAACTGGTGCCGCTGTTTCAGTTTTCATCTCATGTTCTTGAGTAGTTTTTTTATCGCTACCACATCCAGTTAAAATAACTGCAGCAACTGCTACACTTAAAATTACTTTTTTATTTATCATATTTATACCTTTTCCCATAATGTTCCATTTGGCGTATCCATAATAGATATACCCATGTCTATAATTTTGGCTCTTATTATATCTGAAAGTTCATAATTCTTTTCTTGTTTTGCAATATTACGTTGCAAAATTAAAGATTCTATTTGCTCTTTTGTGCTCTGATCAATTCCAAATTGAAAATATTCATAAGGATCTTTTATTCCTATTCCTAAAGTATTACTTATAAAATCAAGTGTTGCAACTATTTGTTTTTTTAAATTTTTATTTTTTGGTTCTTTATCTAAAGTATCATTTACTTCAGAAATATATTCATCTATATATGCTAAAGCTTTTGAAGTATTTAAATCATCATTTAAAGATTCCATTATATTCTTTTCAAAATCTTTATTAACTTCACTAGAACTTATACCATATACTCTTTTTTTAAGTCTAAAAATTTTATCTAATCTTTTTTTACTACTTTCTAGATCTTCTATACTATATGAAAAATCTGCTCTATAATGAGTACTAATCATATAAAATCTAATAACTTCCCCATCATAAAGATCTAGCGCATCTTTTAGGAAAAAACTATTTCCCAATGACTTACTCATTTTTTCACCATTGATATTTACAAAACCATTATGCATCCAATATTTTGCTAATTCCTGGTTTTTAGAACATCTTGTTTGCGATGCTTCATTTTCATGATGAGGAAAAAGTAAATCTGCTCCACCACCATGTATATCTATAGCAAACTCCTTATCATGATATGCCAAATGTCTATCAATCATAGCACTACACTCAATATGCCATCCTGGACGACCCTTACCAAATGGTGCATTAAATGAGATATCATCATTAAACTTCCAAAGTGCAAAATCTTTTTGATCTCTTTTTTGAGTATTTTGCTCAACTCTAGCTTGAGTGTTTTGTTCATCTTTTTTATGACTCAAACTACCATATGATTTATCTTTACTAGTATCAAAATAAACACCATCATCTATGATATATGCTTTATTTTCATCTAATAATCCAGATATCATCTCTATCATAGCTTCAAGATTTTGAGTAGCTTTTGGTTCAAGTGTATTTGGCAATACATTTAATATAGCCATATCATTTTTATAACTATTGATATAAAATTGTGTTACCTCATCTAAAGTTTGATTAGTTTGAGCCATTTTTTTAATAATCTTATCATCAATATCAGTAAAGTTTTTTGTCATAGTTACATTGTAACCATTTTCTTTTAAAACTCTATGCAAAAGATCAAACACTATAGCACTTCTTGCATGACCCAAATGTGCATCATCATACACAGTTGGACCACAAACATATACTTTTACGTCATTACCTTGAATTGGTTCAAAAGTAAGTTTTGTTTTTTTTACACTATCAAAAATATGTAAAGACATTCTAATTCCTATTTAAATAATGCCTCTAGAGAAGCTGTATCTTTTGTTTTTTCTTGTTCTTGGTTATTATAGTTACCATCACTAGCACTTGGCATATCAGATTCTACTTCTATAAGTTCAATATCATATTTTGTAAGCATAGAAGTTAATCTAATATTTAATCCAGCTTTACCAATTGCCTTACTTTTTTGATCACTAGAAATTACAACTTCAGCTTTTCCTTTTTGACCTTCAGATACGGGTTCAACTATTTTTACACTTTTTATCATAGCTGGACTTAAAGCTCTTGTTATAAACATTTCTGGAATTGATGAGTATTCAACACAATCAATATTTTCTCCATTTAATTGCTCACTAACAGCCATAATTCTAACACCCTTAACTCCAACAACAGAACCAATTGGATCAATTCCTGGATCAATTGTACTTAGAGCTATTTTTGCTCTGCTTCCAGGAATTCTTGCACATGATTCTATTGTAATTCTCTCATCTTTTAGTTCTGGTACTTCAAGAGCTAACAAGGCTTCAAGGAATTTTGGAGATGTTCTTGAAAGTTCAACTACAAGACCATGTTGTTTATCTACATTAACTGATCTTACAACTGCTTTAACTACATCACCAACTTTAAATATTTCACCCTTGATTCTATTTTTTCTTGGCATTAAGCCTCTAACTTCACCAATTTCTACAAAAGTATTTTCTGCTCTATCTACACTTGTAACCATACCATTTATAATAGTTCCTACCTTTGATTTATATTTTGAAAAAAGATTATCTTCTATAAATCTTTGAAGTTTCCACTCTAAATTTCCCATAAGAATAGTTGCTGCATTTCTTCCCATATCTTCAAATTCTAAATCATATTGAAGAGTATCACCAATTTCTAAATCTTCATCAACCTCTTTTGCTTCATCTAAAGAGATAAAATTTTCTGCGTTGATTGGGTTATCATATTCATCTACCTCTAACCCACTTAATCTTGGATCATCATTTTCTACCACTTCTATTTTTTGAAATAAATTTAATTTTTTATTTTCTCTATCAATTTGAGCTTCATAATTTAGCTCTTCATTAATCATTTTTTTTGCAGTTTGAATCAATGATTCTTTTAATGCATTTTCAACATTCTCAAGTTTTAGCCCCTTTTCATAAGCTATTGAATCTAAAATATCTAGAATTTTATCCATAATTTTCCCTTTTTTGACACTGCAATAGTTTGATGATTTTTAAGTACTTAAAAGATTTTTAAGTACAAGTTACTCAATGTAGCGTGTGTATTATTTGTGTGATTGTATCAAAAAAGTTCTTTTATAAAAATTAAAGTCATATTTTGTTATCATATATCCTTAAATAAAAATTTAGATATAAAATTATAAGGAATAATGTTAATGGAATTATTATTAGCAAGAAATGAATTAAACGAAAAGCCAAAAAAAGTAAAATTAGACAAATTAAAAGAAGAAGTAATCAAAGCTGGTGAAAAAATATTTTATTTTGATAAAGACAACTCACATAAAGATATGATGGCATTGGTTGATGCTTTTGAAGAAGATAGTTACAATGTTTATTTTAGAGAAGTTAAGTATGGTTTAGCTGATGATGAATATATGTACGAGGTACACATTCTGTAATGAAGAAACTCTTTATAGAAACTCTTGGGTGTCAAATGAACACCCGAGATACTGAACATATAATAGCTGAATTAAACACCCACAAAAATTATGAACAAACTTCATCTATGGAAGAAGCAGATTTAATTATAATCAACACTTGTTCTGTCCGGGAAAAACCCGTACAAAAACTTTTTTCTGAATTAGGTGTATTTAATGCCAAGAAGAAAGATGGTGCGAAAATTGGTGTATGTGGATGTACTGCAAGCCATTTGGGAAAAGATATAATTAAGCGTGCTCCTTATGTTGACTTTGTAGTTGGAGCAAGAAATGTTTCAAAAATTACACAGGCAGTTGAAAAAAAAGGTACTGTAGAGATTGATATAAATTATGATGACACTACATATGATTTTGCAAACTATAGAAATTCTTTATACAGAGCTAGTGTAAATATCTCTTTAGGTTGTGATAAAGAATGTACTTATTGTATAGTTCCAGCAACAAGAGGTGAAGAAATTTCTATACCCCCTGAACTTATTATTGGTGAGATTAAAAAAGCTGTTAGAAGTGGAGCAAAAGAGATATTTCTTTTAGGTCAAAATGTAAATAGCTATGGAAAAAGATTTTCTGATGGTAGAGAAAAATATAACTTTACTAAACTACTTCAAGATATAAGTAAAATAAATGGCTTAGAACGTATTCGATTTACATCACCTCACCCACTTCATATGGATGATGAATTTATACAAGAATTTGCATCAAATCCTAAAATATGTAAACAAATACACGTACCGCTTCAAAGTGGTTCAACTGCAATTTTAAAAAGTATGAAAAGAGGCTATACAAAAGAGTGGTTTTTAAATAGATGTGCAAAAATCAAAGAATTAGTTCCTAATGTAAGAATTAGTACAGATATAATTGTAGGTTTCCCAGGTGAAAGTGATGAAGATTTTAATGATACAATTGATGTAATTAATCAAGTTAAATTTGATCAAATATTTAATTTTAAATACTCTCCAAGACCTCAAACAGCCGCTTTAAATATGACAGATATAGTTGAAGATGAAGTTGCTTCAAAAAGATTAATTGATGTTATAGAGTTACATAAAACACACCAAGATGAACATATGCAAAAGTATGTAGGTAAAACTATGACTGTATTTTTTGAAGATTTAAAAAGTGATGGTGAAGTATTTGGATATACAGATAATTACTGTAGCGTATTTGTTAAAGGTAGTGAAGAGCTTTTAGGAAGATTCGTAGATGTAAAAATAACACAAGCCAGTAGAACATCACTCAAAGGTGAGATTATCTAAATGAAAAAATGGCTAATGTTTAATTTAGTTCCATTTATTGCACAACTTTTTGTAAGATTTGTTTATCTTACAAGTAAAAAAAGATTTCATTATCCAAAAGAGCTTCCAGATTCTGCATGTATTATAGCAATGTGGCATGGGGAGCTTTTAATGCAACCCTTAAACTATAGAAAACTAAAACCAAATGGCATTATAAAAGTAATTGTAAGTATCCATAAAGATGGCAGAATCATATCTAAAATATGTGAATATTTAGGAGTGGGTTCTATTGATGGAAGTTCTAGTAGAGGTGGAGCAAAAGCACTTATTAGTGCAATCAAGCATATCAAAAATGGTGTAGATGTGGCAATTACTCCTGATGGGCCTAGAGGTCCTCAATATAGTGTAGCTGAAGGTATAGTTGCTATTGCACAAAAAACTAATTGTGATATTATTAGTTTAAATATTCAAGCCTCATCTTATTGGAGATTTAATTCATGGGATAAGTTCATTGTTCCTAAACCTTTTGGTACAATTGACTTTTATGCTACAAAACCATATAATATCACTAATTTAAGTTCAAAAGAAGCAAAAGAGTTAATAAAAGAAAAAATGATGCAAAAGGCACAAGTGTGAGTGATAAAAAACAGTATATAAATGTTATCACAAATGCAAATCAATTAAAAGTTGATTATCAGGTACTTGATGATGCAGGAAATATCCTTTCAAATGAAAAATCTATTTTTCTACAAAATCAAGATCACTTAAGTGAAGATGCTATTTTTAAAATCACTTCATTAGAACAAAATGTAGCAAATACTTATATAAGTACACTTTTATATAATGATTCTCAAAAGATATTAAATACAAATGATCCATCAATAGAACATTTTTCTACTAGTTTTTTAAATGATACACAAAGTATAGTATGTGATAAAAACCTCTTATTTGAAATACAACACTATTTTAATAGATGTGGTATTGACTATATTTTTTCACCTTTTAATATTTTATATCTACATGCAATTCAAACTTCAACAAATAGACTAAATATACTTATACTTGAAAATAAAATATATTTTATGATAGTAGATGATGATAATAAAGTTATATTTTCACTTTTAAAAAATATGACATCTTTTGAAGATATAAAAAACTCTTGTTTTTATGAAGATGAGATTGATCGTCAAAAACTTTTTGATGAGATCAATTTTTTAGAAACTCAAAAATATATCACTGAAGCTATTGAACTATTTTATAAAAACAATCAAAACTTTATTACAGATATAGATATTTTATATACTTTAAAACAATTAAACAACGAACATATACAAACACTTGAATCTACTTATGAAATGACTATAAATTATCGTCAAATATCTGTTGATGAATCACTTTATGATCTTGCTATGCACTATTCTAATCAAAGTTTTACAAAAAAAAGGGAAGTAATACCACAAACTAAAAAATCATCAAACATCACTATAATTGCAGTAATTTCAAGTATTATTGCAATTGCACTAGTATATTTTTTAAGTTTACAAAATAAACCAACTACTATTAAAAAACAACCTATAAAAATTCAAAAAACTATTAAAGCAGACCTTCCAAATCATATAAATATCAATAATAAAATTAAATCTCAACTAAAAACCATATTAGATATTATTCCATATAGTATGGTTTTAGATGAACTAACTATTACAAAAAATAGTGCTACATTAAGTGGAACTTTACTTAATAAAAATATTTTTATAACTGAACTACAGCCACAATTTTTAAAACTATATACCAATAGTAAAATAACTTATGAAGATGAAACTAAAAATACTTTAGTAAAAGTAGATATAGAAAATAGTTTACTAAAAAAACAACCACATATAAATGAAGTTAAAACACCTGAATATATTATTGATGAATTTATACCTCAACAGCAAATTATTGAACAAATAAAATTACTATTACCTAAAAATAGTATTGTTACATATAAAACAAAATATGTTGCTAAATATACTACATTTAATTTTATGGTTAGTACAGTTGTTAATTCACCAAGAGAGTTTTTTAATATTATTGATAATCTAAATAAAGAGCTTTACTCTTTACATATAAATTATCCTATAGATATAAGAAAAACTCCTGAAGGTATTGAAATAAACTTTCTTTTACAATTTCACCAATACTAAATAGCTTTACACTATTTAGTATTTTTATTAAAATAACTAAGTGAGATAATCATAATAGATACTGCAACGATTAGATACACAGCATATAATATATCTTTATAATCTGTTAATGCAATTTTAAATACCGTCATCAGTGCTTCTATAGATAACGCAATAACAATAGATACTAAAAACTTTTCTAATAGTTTATTACTTCCATGTTCTTCACTAAATTGTTCTTTATAAATAACTTCATGCTCAAGTAAATTTTTAGCCAAATCAAATACTGCTAACCCCAAAGTAAGTGCAATTGTAGACTTAAATACAAGTTGAAACACGCCAATATCTCCAAGCCAAGAATGATGCACAAAATTATATAATGAATAAATAATTAATATCAAAGAAAATAAACTCAAACTATATCCAATAGAAGCATATATAAATTTTGTCATCAGATTAAAAAAACTAGCTTTATTCATATATTTTAAATCTTCAAGTAATTTTGATAAATTAAAATTAAATGCTATTACTTTATCATCTGATATCTTTTTAGATACAGTAATTGTTGGATTACCATCATCACTACATAAATATGCAGAACTTATATATTCCCCTTGTTCATCTATATTTATATTCTCTTTTAAACTATTTCTTTTAGTATTTATTTTTGAATGGTCTACACCATTTGCTGAATAAATAGGACTTATTTGCTTATATTCATCATTAACTACATAAACATTTTTTAAAGATCCAAAAGATTTAAATAATTTATTTATATCTTCTTCACTCATATTTGATAAATCATTTTTATTAATAATATTAAAAATATGTTTTTTAATTGCTTGCTTATTTGTTTTGAATATCTTACTAATAGAATCCATATTATCCCCCATTATAAGGAAGCTATAAAGCTTCCTTACGTTTAAATTTATTTAGTTAATTTTGATATTTTCTCTTTAACTTTATCAAACCAACCATTTCCACTATTATTATTTGTTGTTTTTTCTTTAATTATATCTATTTGTTTATAAATAGCACTGAATTCATCTTCACTTCCATAACCTAAAAGCTCTGCCATTTCTAATTGATATGAAGCTTCATTTAATAATTTATCAAGATCTTCATTCTCTTTTTTATCTCTTTTTGCTTTTTGTGCTAAATCTTCCGCATTTTTAAGTAAAAATGTAGCTCTTAAAATTGGTAAAGGGATAACTTGCTCACTAACAACTAATGAGTTTAATACAGCTTGTAATGCAATTTTTGCTTCATCAATTTTATCTTTATCAATCAATGGGGCAATTGCTTTAATATCATCTGGATAAGTTGCAAGTGGAATTGAAGTAGTAGTAATTACAATCTCACTAGCTAAGTTTTGTAACATATGTCTTGCTTCTTGAACTTTTCCATCTTTTAGAGCTTTTGTAGCATCATAAAGTAAACTTTTAATCATATCTTTTGTTACAAGAACATCAATTTGTTTTTGAGAAATAGATACTGGCAATAATTTTAATGCAGGATCTCTAGCAACAATCAAATCAATTTTTCCTGATACTTTTGCAAGAATATCAATAGCCTCTTTCTTCTTTCCATCATCTAATGCTTTTAAAGCCAATACTGTTTGATTGATAGTTTCAATTGCTTCTTTCATCATCTTTTGTCTTTTATCATCTACACTTTTATTTGTAGATTTTTCAATCTTATTTTGTACTGACTTTACCTCTTTTGACTGAACTTGATCTTGTGCATTTAAACTTAATCCAGCAACTAAAACTGAAGCACCTAACAATATAGATAGTTTTTTGTTCATCTTTATTCTCCTAAGAATTTATTTTATTTTAGCTTTTAAACTAAAACTTATGAAATTTTACAAGAATTTTTTTTATTATTTTGCTACTTAAGTAGCACTTTTGAAGAATTTTAAATTAAATTATTAATATCTATATTTTCACTATAAATATATGCTCTTATATTTTTTGGAATACCATTTTTCCTATAGATTTCTTTAAACTCTTTAGGGATAGTTTTATTGTAAATAGGTGCAATAAAAATCAAATTATTTTTTAATGCTATTGCAATTTTATGAGAAACAACCACCTCTTTATTTTTTATAATTTCGGCTCTTGTTTTTGAAGATATTAAAATTCCCATTTTTTTAAGTTGAATATCTATGACTCTTAATGCAACATTTTCATCATCATTATATGAAAATATATATAGATCTTTTTGATTAAATATCAATTTGCCGCTTTTTATTAAAGAGTTATAATCCTCATGCAAATACTCAAAACTTTTTTGAACACCAATACTATACTCTTTAATAAACTCATTTGAGTATTTTTCTCTAATCTTATTTCTAGTAAATTTAGTATCTTTATTTGTATGATCTACAAAATATTTTATTTTATTTTGTTCTAAGTAAGAGATTAATTCATCTTTTGATATATCTAAAAGTGGTCTAATTAAACTGTAACTTTGTTTTTGTTCAATTTTATGCAATCCCAAAAGTTCAATAAGCCCTGCACCTTTGCTAAACTGCATAAGCAACCACTCAAATTGATCATTTAACTGATGTGCCATAAGAACAGTTTCATACCCTTTTGTTTGTACCATATCATCAAAAAAGTCATACCTAAAATCTCTAGCTTTTTTTTCACTAAAAGAGTTTTGTTTATACTCTTTTATAAATATATTTTTATTGTATTTTTTAGCTAGCTCTTTAGCATATGTTATTTCAAGTTTACTTTGATCCCTTTGATTATAATCAACTATGGCAATATCAAAATCTATATTTTGATCAATAAGTAAAAAAAATAAAGCAGTAGAATCAACTCCAGCAGAAAATGCCAAAAGATTTTTTTTATTTTTGCAAAGATCTACACACTCTAAATCCAACATATCTTATTTTACAACCGTTGCTAGTAAAATATCACCACTTAAATCTGTGATTTTTGCTTTGTAAATTTTTCCAAACTTAATTTGACCATCAATTTGTGAATCATTTACATATATCTCCCCATCAACTTCTGGGGCCCATATAATATGTCTTGCACTTAATAAATACTCATGTTCACTACTAACTCCATCTACAACAATATCAATTGTTTTTCCAATCATAGCTTTTAATTTTTCTTGAGTGATTTCATAAATGATATCCCCTAATATTTCAGCTCTTTTATCGATAATATCTTGAGGAAGTTTATTCTCAAACTCATAAGCATCTGTTCCATCTTCATCACTATATGAAAATACATTTGCTCTATCAAATTTATAATCTTTTACATATTGGCAAAGTTGTTCAAAATCTTCTTGTGTTTCACCTGGGTGTCCAACTATAAAAGTAGTTCTTACAAAACTATCTTCAACTTTTCTCATTGCATCCATAAGCTCTTTTAATTTTTCACTCCCTTTTCCACGCTTCATAATTTTTAGCATAGATTGACTAATATGCTGAAGTGGCATATCATAATATGAATAAAAAAGTTTAGAATCTGCTATTTTTTGAATAAGTTTTAAAGTTGTAGTTGAAGGATATAGATATAAAATTCTTGCACTTTTTACACCATCTATTTTTTCAACTTCATCTATTAATTGCTCTAGCCCATCATTTATTCGATGGTCTCTTAAAAATGATGAACTATCTTGAGATACAAAAGAGAAATCATAAAATCCTTGTTTAACAAGGTTTGTTACCTCTTTTACAACTGAAGCTAAAGTTCTACTATAAAGTTTACCTTTAAATCCAGGAATTGCACAAAAACTACAAGTTTGATTACACCCTTCAGACAATTTTATATAAGCATGATAAGATGAACCTGATATTACACGATCAACTTTTTCATTTGCCAAAAATACTTCATCACTAAATTGACTTCGTTTCTCATTTACAAGCTCATCAATCTTATCATAATCCCCAACACCTGTAAAAATATCAACCTCTATCAAATCTTTTTTTAGTTCATCCTTATATCGTTCACTCAAACATCCAGCCATAACCAAGACTGATTCATCTTTTCTTGTTTCATGAAGATCTAAAATAGTATTTAAACTCTCCTGCTTTGCACTTTCAATAAATCCACAAGTATTTACAATAATAACATCTGCATCAGTACTATTATCAATAATCTCATAATCACTTAGTTTACCTAGCATTACTTCACTATCAACTAAATTTTTTGTACATCCTAAACTCACTAAGTGTAATTTTTTTGCCATTATATTCCCTTATATCCAAATATTATCAATTAATCTTGTAGTTCCTACTTGAGCTGCTACTAATATTATACTATTACCGAGTTCTATTTGATCAATCTTTTCAAATTTTCTATTAGTTATAGCTATATACTCTATATTAATATTATTCATAATAGTTTTCATTGAAGCAATTAAAACTTCACTATTTAATTCACCCAAACCTATTTGCTTTGCTGCTTCATTCAGTGATTTTGATATACTAAGTGCATCAATACGCTCATCTTTACTAAGATAAACATTTCTACTACTCATTGCCAAACCATCTTTTTCTCTTACAATTTCACACTCAATTACATTTACATTTAGAAAAAAGTTATCAACCATAAGTTTTATAAGACTTAATTGTTGAGCATCTTTTTTACCAAAGTATGCATTTGTAGGTTGAACTAAATTTAAAAGTTTTAGTACAATTTGTAGCATTCCATCAAAATGTCCAGGTCTTTTTACCCCTTCTAGGGTATAGCCTCTGATATTTGGAGCTTTTATAAGCACCTCATCACCGCTATACATTGTAGATATTTCAGGTGCAAAAAGATAATCTACATTACAAAGTTTGCATATTTTACTATCTGCTTCCATCTTTTTTGGATAAGAATCTAAATCTTCACCCTCTAAAAATTGTGTAGGGTTTACAAATATTGATACTACTACTACATCATTTTCTTCTCTTGCTTGTTTTATAAGCGAAATATGTCCATCATGCAATGCTCCCATAGTAGGAACAAAACCTATATTTAAATGTTTTAACTCATCTTGCATATTTTGCAATTGTTTAACTGTCTGTATTATTTTCATATTTATTAATCTCTTTATTTTAAAAGTGTGATTATATCATATTTGTATTATGAAATTTAATATTATTTACATTATAATTAATTATATATCAAATTTAAAGGTTTCTAATGAAAAAAATAGTATTACTCTCAACTATCACTGCTAGTATGATTTTTGCTGCAGGGTATAAAATTCCAGAACAATCAACTGCTTCTATGGCAAAAGCTGCAGCGCATGTAGCAAACATAACTGGGGCAGATGCTTCTTATTACAATCCTGCAGCAATGAGTACACTTGAAGATAGATCTCAACTTGAAATTGGTGCAACAATTATTCACTTACCTGAAGTAGATTATACAGGTACCAGTGTATTGGGTCTTCAATCATATTCATCAAAAAAAGAGAACTTTTTACTTCCGTATCTACATTATGTGTCTAAAAAATATAATGATTTTACTTTTGGTTTTTCAATAACTGAACCAGCTGGTCTTTCAAAAAGATGGGATAGTGCAGTTGCATCAAGTGCAGCTCAAGAGTTTACATTAAGAGTTATAGAACTTAATCCTACAGTATCATATTCAATCAATGACAATCTATCAATTGGTGGAGGTATTAGAATAATATACAGTGATGGGGTAGTTAAAAGTAGTTCTTCTACATTTTCAGCTTTAACAGGAGGTACAATTCCTTCAGTTGCTAGAGATATGAGTGGAGATACTATTGAATATGGATACAATCTTGCACTTCATTATAGACCAAGTGATGATTTAAAAATTGGTTTAACATATCGTTCAAGAGTTGGATTAAATTTAGAAGGTGAAGCAAAACTATTTTATGGTGGTGCTATGATATATAATTCAACTGCAAGTGTTAGCTTACCATTACCTGCAACATTGGCTTTTGGTATTGCATATGATCTAGATGACAAAACAAATATAGAATTCGTAATAGATAAAACATACTGGAGTGCATATGATAATTTGGATTTTAATTATGCTTCAGCTCAACCTATATTTGATACACCTATAACAAAAAATTGGAAAAATTCAAATGCTTACAGAATTGGTCTTACTCACAAATATTCTGAAGATTTAACTTTAATGGGAGGATTTGCTATTGATAAATCACCAGCTCCTGATTATACTTTAGGATATGAATTACCTGATTCTGATGCTATGCTGTTTTCTTTTGGATTTGACTATAAAATCGATGATAATATGAATTTTGGTTTTGCATATCTGTATGATAAAAAAGATAAAAGAACAATTTTAAATAATCCATTAACTGCACCTTTTTCTCCAAATGGTGAGTTTAGTGAAGGTGGAGCACATCTACTTAATTTCTCTTTAGGATATAAATTTTAATGATGGATTATAAATTAAACAACTTTTATGAGATGCTTGTACAAAATAAGCAAAAATACCCAAAAAAGCCTATCATTTTTTGTGATGGTGAAAAGCTAACCAATACTCAGCTGATTGATAAAGTTGATATTTTAGCTAGACATTTAGAGTTTGGTGGAATTCAAAAAGATGATAAAGTTGCTTTAATTTTATCTAATTCAATTGAATTTATTATCTCATTTTTTGCAATCACAAGAATAGGTGCAGTGTGTGTACCAATAAATAATTTCTTAAAAAAAGAAGAATTTGAATATATATTAAATGATTGTGAAGCTAAATGGCTATTTACTTCAAATAAATTTGCAAAAGAAGTAAAATCATTACAACAAAGCACTAAAGTAGAAAAAACTATATGGTGTGATGATTATAAACATTTAGATAGTACAAATTTTAATTTTGACAATATCATAAATACTACTCATGAGGATCATATAGAACATTATAATCCAAAACTTACTGATTTAGCTGTGATTGTTTATACTTCAGGAACAACAGGTAAACCAAAAGGTGCTATGCTTAGTTATAAAAATATTTTTTCAAATATAATTTCTGCAACTATGAGATTTAATTTTCAACATAAAGACAGATTTATAGTATATCTTCCTATGTTTCACTCTTTTACACTTAGTATTATGGTTTTATTACCAATTCACTCAGCATCAGCAATAGTTATTTTAAAAAGTGTATTTCCATTTTCAAATGTATTAAAAGAAGCCCTACTTAAAAGAGTTACAATCTTCTTAGGAGTCCCTACAGTATATAATGCCTTATTAAAAGCAAAAATACCATGGTATTTTATGTGGTTTAATAACATTAGAGCGTTTATTAGTGGAAGCGCACCACTTAGTGAACAAGCAATAAATGAGTTTAAATCAAAATTTAAAAAAGCTACACTTCTTGAAGGATATGGATTAAGTGAATGTTCACCTGCGGTTTGTATTAATACTTTAGATAAACAAAAACCTCTTTCTGTTGGTACTCCTCTTGGTGATTATCAAGTAAAAATTGTTGATGAAGATTTACTTGAAGTACCTATAGGAGAGATAGGTGAACTAATTGTAAAAGGTGATTGTGTTATGCAAGGATACTTAAATAATGAAGAATCAACTCAAGAAACTATATCAAATGGATGGCTAAAAACTGGAGATTTAGGGAAAGTAGATGAAGATGGTTATGTTTATATAGTGGATAGAAAAAAAGATCTTATTATATCAAAAGGGATAAATATCTATCCAAGAGAACTTGAAGAGATTATATATAAATTAGATGAAATTGAGCTTGCTGCTGTTATTGGACTAAAAGATGAAAGATTAGATGAAATTCCTGTAGCATTTGTACAATTAAAGGAAAATAGAGAAATAAGTGAAAAAGAAATAAAGGCTCATATGAAAAAACATTTGGCAAACTTTAAGATACCAAAGAGTATCATTATCAAAGACGAACTACCTAAAAATGCAACTGGTAAAGTTTTAAAAAGGGTATTAAAAGAAGATATTCAATAAGGTTAAAAATGACTGATGAAAGTATTGAAAATATTTATGATATGAACATCTTTGAAGCATCTGACTTAGATGATCTTCTTCATCAACTATTAAAACAAATAAGATATATTACGAACGCACAAGCGGGAAGTATTTATCTCGTAAAAGATAATTATCTTAAATTTCATATTTTCCAAAATGATTTAAAATCATATGAAGATATCTATAAAACATACCTAAAAATAAAAGACCATAAATTACTATTAAATGATAATAAATATATTTGTGTAGAATCCTTTAACAAAGCAAAAATAATTAGTGTAGATGATATTTATGATACTAATGAATCTAATTTTTTAGATACAAAAGAGTTTGATAAATTAATAGATTATAAAACACATTCCATCATAACAATACCTTTAATTCATCCTTTAACAAAAGTTAAATTAGGAATAATGCAAATAATCAATAAAATAGATCCTAAAACTTCTAAAATAATACCATTTTCACAAGAAGATAAACAAACTGCATATAATAATAGTTTATTTATAAGTATTTCAATATCTCAACTAATAAATGATATGGAAAAATTAAAACAAGCAAATAAAAAACTTCAAGTTACAATAAAAGAACAAGTTAGACAAAATTTAGAACAATATAAAACACTTCACGATCAAACCAAAAATATATCACTTGGAAACTTAATGAATTCAATAGCACATAATTGGCGTCAACCACTTAGTACAATAAGTATGATTGCAAGTGGCATGAATTTAAAATTAGATTTTAATAAAATCTCAACAGATGAGATAAAAAATGGATTAACTCAAATAGTACAAACTACACAAGAACTATCAAATCTTATTAGTACATTTAATGAATTTTATGACACAAATGAGAAAAAAGAATATTTTAATATTGCAACTAATATCAAAAAAGCATACAAAATAATTAATAATTCATTAAAACAACTTAATATAAATGTAAAATTTGATTTAGATGAAGATCTAAGTATCTCAAACTATCCAAAAAGTTTTACCCAAGTAATTCTAAGTTTTTTTATATTACATGAAGATATATTTAAAGATAATGATAAAAACAATATTTTACTTATACAGACACAAGAAAATGAAAATAATATAATTATTAATATAAAAAATAATCAAACAGGTATAGATATAAATAGTTTTACGGAGGAATCATTTTTTTCATCTGCAAATTTTAATAAAAATAAACCAACACTTTTTATGATAAAACGAATTATTCAACATACATTAAAATCTAAATTAGAATATAACATAGAAGAATTTTATATTGATGATGTTAAATATAAAGGTATTAACTTTAGTATAATATTAACAAAAATATAATACCAAATTTTTATATGGTATAAAGTTTTTATATTATATTATTCCTTCATGATAAGACTTATATTTTTAACACTCATTAGTTCTGTTATTATGTTACAAGCAAATGTAAATGTAGTAGTTAGTGTATTGCCACAAAAAACATTTGTACAAGCTATCGGGAAAGATAGAATCAATGTATCAGTCATGGTAAAACCAGGGTCTTCTCCTCATACATATGAGCCCAAACCATCACAAATGAAAAATATAGCAAAAGCTAATATCTATTTTTCAATTGGTGTAGAATTTGAAAAAAATTGGTTAGTTAAATTTAAAAATCAAAATCAAAATATGCTTATATCAAATTGTTCAGATGGAATAGAAAAACAAATTATTAAAGGTCATGATCATTTAGATCCACACATTTGGACTTCACCTAATAATGTTAAAATTATTATAAAAAATATTTTAGATCAACTAATAAACATAGATACACAAAATAAAGATTTTTATACCAAAAATTATAATAGTTTTATAAGAAAAATAGACAATTTAAATCAAAAAATTATAAATATATTATCCACTCTACCAAAAAATACTAGATTTATGGTCTTTCATCCTGCTTGGGGATATTTTGCAAAACAATATAATCTTATTCAAGTTGCAATTGAGATTGATGGTAAAAGTCCAAAACCAAAAGATTTAATACATATTATAAAACAAGCAAAACAACAAAACATAAAAGCTATTTTTACAGCACCTGAGTTTTCTCAAAAAACAGCACATCAAATAGCAAAACAATTAAATATACAAGTAATTCCAGTGAGTCCACTTAATCCAAAATGGGAAGAAAATTTATTAAATTTAGCAAAAGCCATAGCAAATAAATAATGTCACCAGTTATTAGTATAAGAAACTTAACATTCTCATATAACAAAGATATAGTACTAAAAGACATTAATCTAGAAGTTGAACAAAATGATTTTTTAGCTATTATTGGTCCAAATGGTGGAGGAAAATCAACACTTTTAAAATTAATACTTGGTCTAAATAAATTAAAAACTGGATCTATTAAAATATTAGGTCAAACTCCATCATCAAAACTATCAAATATTGGATATGTTCCACAAAATACAAATATAAATACTGATTTTCCTATAAAAGTAATTGATGTAGTTCTTATGGGACATATAGATGACTCCCCGCATCAAAAACAATATGATAAATCAAAAGATACTATTTTTACAAGATTATTTAATATTGGATATAAAAAATCAGAAATTGCTTGTGCATTAGGAGCCTTAGCTCAAGTTGGAATGCAGGATTTTGCATATATAAAAATTGGTTCACTTTCAGGAGGACAGAGACAAAGAGTAATGATCGCAAGAGCATTATGTACTCATCCAAAGATTCTATTTTTAGATGAACCAACTGCAAGTATAGATGTAGAAGGACAAAAACAAATTTATGATCTTTTGAAACTGTTAAATAAAACTATGACTATAATTGTTGTATCACATGATATATCTGTTATTTTAAATTATGCATCTAAAGTAGCACATATAAATAAAACACTTACATATCATGATATCAAACAAACAAAAGGTTTTGACACAAATGATGAACATTTTTGTGAAGTTGAATTACTTCAAATGTTGAATAATAATACTTTAAATACTAAAAAGAGTTGTTCATGTTAGAAATATTACAATACGATTTTATTCAAAATGCTTTAATAGCTGGACTTCTTGTAAGTATAGTTTCTGGAATTATTGGATCACTTATAGTTGTAAACCGTATGGTATTCCTTGCTGGTGGAATTGCGCATACTTCATATGGAGGAATTGGACTTGCTGTTTATTTTGGGTTTCCTATTTTTTTAGGAGCTTCTTTATTTGCTGTGAGTGCAGCGCTATTAATGGCGTTTATAACACTAAACAATAAAGATAGAATTGATACGTTTATAGGTCTAATATGGGCTGTTGGTATGGCAATAGGAATACTCTTAATTGATTTAACTCCAGGATACAGTGTAGATCTTATGAGTTATCTATTTGGTTCTATATTAGCTGTTTCTTCACAAGATATATATTTTATGTCAGCTCTTTTAATTGCCATAATCCTTATAATACTTTTTTGGTATAGAGATATTTTAGCAGTTTCTTATGATCCACAATATGCATCTTTAAGAGGGATTAATGTTAGATTTTTTTATACTTTAATTTTAGTAATTTCAGCGCTTACTGTGGTAATTGCAATCAAGGTTGTTGGACTTATTTTGGTAATTGCAATGCTTACAATTCCTATATATATAGCCGAAAAACTATCAAGTTCACTTTTGGGTATGATGTTTATTTCAGGAGCACTATCATCTGTATTTACTGTTATTGGGTTATATCTATCATACACATATGATTTAACTTCTGGTGCAACTATTATTATGATTAGTGCTATTTGTTTGGGATTATTTTTACTTATATCAAAACTTAAAAAAACTATCTAAAGCGACTTTTGAGTATAATATCTTTATGGATAATTATGAATACACAGAACTACTAAAAAAATTAAATACAAAATTACAAAATATTGAAAATATTTTAAAACCGGATGAGATTAACATCAGATTAAAAGAGATTGAAGAACTAGAAGCTGGTGAAAATTTTTGGAATGATGTACAAAATGCTACAAAAATTGGAAAAGAGAAAAATATACTACTTTCTAAATTAGCTAAATTCTCAAAAGCTAATGAAAAATTAAATGATGCCAATGACCTATATCAAATGGCAAAAGATGAAAAAGATGATGAAACTATGCAAATGCTATTTGATGAAGCAACTGAATTAGATGAATTTGTCGAAAAAACTGAAGTTGAAGTTATGCTAAGTTCACCAGAAGATTCACTAAATGCAATAGTTTCAATTCATCCAGGAGCTGGTGGAACAGAATCACAAGACTGGGCAAGTATGCTTTATAGAATGTACTTGCGATGGGCAGAGAGAAAAGGGTTTAAAGTTGAAATTTTAGATTATCAAAATGGTGAAGAAGCTGGTATAAAAGATGTATCAATGATAATCAAAGGTGAAAATGCCTATGGATACTTAAAAGTTGAAAATGGTATTCATAGACTTGTCAGAATATCACCTTTTGATTCAAATGCAAAACGACACACCTCTTTTGCGTCTGTAATGGTATCACCCGAGATTGATGATAATATTGATATAGAAATAGAAGATAAAGACATAAGAATAGATACATATCGTGCAAGTGGTGCTGGTGGACAACATGTAAATAAAACAGAATCCGCTATAAGAATTACACATATCCAAACAAATATAGTTGTACAGTGTCAAAATGATAGATCTCAACATAAAAATAAAGCAAGTGCCATGAAAATGTTAAAATCAAGACTTTATGAGCTTGAGCTTGAAAAACAAGCTGCAGCTAAAAATGGAATTGAAAAAAGTGAAATTGGATGGGGACATCAAATACGCTCTTATGTAATGCAACCATATCAACAAATCAAAGATACAAGAAGTGGTATAGGATATAGCAATGTAGATGCAATATTAGATGGTGATTTAGATAAATTAATTGAAGGCGTTTTAATAGCACAAAATACTAATTAAAAAGAGTTAATTATGGATATTTGGAATTTAATTGTAACATATGCAATACAAGCAGCATTGGCATTAGCAATATTTATTATTGGTAAGAAAGTAGCTCAAATTATCAAAAGATTATCAAAAAAAGCTTTTGAAAAATCTGGAATGGATGAAACTTTATCAAATTTCTTATGCGATGTAATATACGGATTAATGCTTGTATTTGTAGTACTTGCGGCACTTGGTCAATTAGGTATTGAAACTACATCTTTTATAGCTATACTTGGTGCAGCTGGTCTTGCTATTGGTTTAGCATTTCAAGGAGCCTTATCAAATATTGGTGCAGGAGTTATGATAATATTTTTTAGACCATTTAAAATTGGTGATTTTATTGATGCAGCTGGAGTAACGGGTGTAGTAGAAAATATAAACATATTTAATACAATATTAAAAACAGGTGATAACAAAGTTATTATTGTTGGAAATTCTAGTATTATTGGTGGAAATATTATAAATTATTCAGCAAAAGATACTAGAAGAGTTGATTTGACTTTTGGTATTGGATATGACGATGATTTAAAACTGGCAAAACAAACTTTAATAGATATTATCAACGAAGACAATAGAGTTTTAAAAGATCCTCAACCATTTGTAGCTGTATCAGAATTAGCAGATAGTAGTGTAAACTTTGTAGTAAGAGCTTGGGTAAAAAGTCCAGATTACTGGGGAGTATATTTTGATACTTTAGAAAAAGTTAAAATTGTTTTTGATGAAAAAAATATCTCAATTCCATATCCTCAAATGGATGTACATCAACATAAAGCATAATTAAAAACAAAGGTTATTATATGAAGTGGCAAAACTCCAGAAGAAGTTCTAATATAGAAGATAGACAATCTAATTCATTTAGTAATGCAGGATCTACAAGAGGTTCTGCAATGGCTTTATTACCTATTATAAAATTTCTTCTGGGAAGTTCTATAGGGAGAGTAATTTTAGGTATTGGAGTTATAGCATACTTTATGGGATATAATCCACTTGCACTTTTAGATATGGGAAACTCTCATCAAGTTTCTAACCAAACAATAAATCATACAAAACCTAATATCAATAATGAACAAACTCAATTTGTATCAGCAGTCTTAGCTCAAACAGAAGATGTATGGAGTACAATATTTACAAAACACAATGCAAAATACAAAGAACCAAAACTGGTACTGTTTAAAAATAAAGTAAATAGTGGCTGTGGATTTGCATCTAGTCAAACTGGCCCATTTTACTGCCCTGCTGATCAAAAAGTATATCTTGATACATCATTTTTTGATTCCCTTGCATCAAGACACAATGCACCAGGTGATTTTGCACAAGGATATGTTATAGCTCATGAAATTGGTCATCATATACAAAAACTAACTGGTACTTTAGATAAAGTACATAAACTAAAACAAAAACTTTCTAAAACTAAACAAAATGCACTTCAAGTAAAAGTTGAACTTCAAGCTGATTGTTATGCTGGAATATGGGCAAACTATTTACAAAAAAAGGGAAATATTCTTGAGGATGGTGATATCAATGAAGCATTAAGAGCTGCAAGTGCTATTGGTGATGATACACTACAAAAACAAGCAAGAGGCTATGTTGTACCAGATTCTTTTACACATGGTAGTGCTTCACAAAGACAGGCCTGGTTTAGACGAGGATTGAAATATGGAACAATATCAGCATGTAATACTTTTTAATCATTTACTAAATTAAATAGATTTAATTACAATTCTAAACACTGCACCATTATCATCATTATAAACACTTAGTTCACCTTCACAATGATCTTCAACTATCATTTTACTCATATAAAGGCCAAGCCCTGTACCGTCTTTTTTAGTTTTTGTTGAAAAATATGGATCAAATATCTTATCTACAATATCAAGTGGAACACCGCCTGCATTATCACTTATTTCAAATATAAATTTATCATCTTTATTATAAGCTGAAATCTTTATATATGGATTTTTAATATTATTTTCTAAAAGAATATCTTCGGCATTTTTTATTAAATTTAAAATAACTTGTTTTAATTCATTCTCATAACTTACAAATGTTTTCTCACAATTTATATCTTTTATTAATTCAATATTTTTATTTAAAATTGATTCATTTACAATATTCATTACACTATTTAATATATTATTAAAGTTTGTTTCTTTTTTAGTTTTATTTGATTTAAAAAATTCTCTAAAATCATTTATAGTTGCACTTAAATGTTGTGAATATTGAGATATTTTTGATGACAATTCTACTGCTAAGTCTGAGCTTAATTTATCACGTTTAGCTTTTAAATTTATAGCTGCACTTGCACTACTTATAGCAGTTAGAGGTTGTCTCCATTGATGTGCAATCATAGATATCATTTCACCCATTTGAGCTAATCTACTTTGTTCAAGCATCTGTTGATCTTTTTTTCTACTTTTATCTATCTCATGATCTATTTTTTGTTGTAATGATAAATTTAACTCATTTAATTTTTTCTTATCTGTAATATCATATCTAATTGCAACATATCCTATATGTTTACCATTATGATAAAGTGGAGAGATATTAGCTTTTACCCAATAAAAACTTCCATCTTTTTTCTTATTTTTTATGTCTCCTACCCAACTTTGTCTATTAGTAATTGTTAACCACATACCTTTAAATAATTTTTTTGGCATATCTTCATGTCTTAAGATTCGATGGTTAACACCAATTAATTCATCTTTTGTATAACCAGATATATCACAAAATCTACTACTTACATATGTAATATTACCTTTTAAATCTGTTTTTGATGCTATCACATATTTGTCAAAATCATCAAATAGATCTTTAAAGTTATCATTAAGTTTTTCATTTTTATCTGTTAGCTCTTTTTCTCTTCTTAAAAGAATTATTGAATAATAAACAATAAGTAATAACATCATTGATATTGCAGCAATAACAACCTTATTTCTTGATATACTCATATCTTTAAGTTCTGTATCTATAGGAGTTATAATCTCTAATACACCTCTTTTATCACCTAGTTTCCATTTATCTTCTGGCCAATCTTTTAGGCTACTATGATTATGACAATCAACACAAGCTTGTTGTGTCATATAATCTGCAATTGCAACTCGAAGTACCTCTTTACCATCAATAAAGTCTTTTTGATAATATATCCCATTTGGTGATTTCTCCACCATCTTTATAGCTTTTTCTTGAAAAGGGGTAAGTACTCTATCCTTTCTATTTAAAAATGGATAATCACTATATAAAGAAAACTTTACATCAGTTCGTTGTGAATATAATTTAGTTAAATCATGCACAACAGTCGTAGGAAACGGTAATTTACCATTAATACCTTCATGATCATAATCAAACTTTATATTTGGTGCAAACTTTTTGATATCATTTACTACACTACTTACATAATATTCTCTTTGTATTTGTAATCTTTTTACATCATTTATAGAATGCTTAACCATATTTTTTATCATTCCATCTTCCATAGTAAATGGGATATAAAAATATAAAAATATACCTAGAAATATAGATGTAATAAATACTGGTATTAAAATTTTACTTGTTTTTAATATTTTTAAAAGATTATTCATAAATTTATCTCAAACTTATCTTAAAAACTGCACCAAACTCATCATTTGAAACATTTATTTTACCATCACAATGATTTTCAATAATCATTTTTGTCATATATAATCCTAATCCTGTTCCATTTTTATCATTCTTTGTTGAAAAATATGGATCAAATATTTTATCTTTAATATTATTTGGTATTCCACCCGCATTATCTTTTATTATTAATGTGAGCATATCCTTATCTTTATTTAATAAAATATCAATTCTTTTTTCTTTTATATTATTTTCTATTAATGCATCTTTAGCATTATTTATTATATTTAATATTGCTTGACCTAGTTCATTAGGATATCCAATTATATGATAAGAAGTATCTACCTTAAATCTAATTTCAATCTCTTTTATTGTAAAAATTGGTTCAATCATATTTATAATATTTTCAATAATTTCATTTATACAGAAATTTATTTTTTTCTTTTCTGGTTTAAAAAAGTTTCTAAAATCATCTATTGTTTTTGACATACTTTGTATCTGTTTTGAAGAATTTATTTTAAAATACTCAATTGCTTTTTCATCTAATTTATCTCTTTTATATTTTAATACAACTGTTTGATTTAATACAGATAGATTATTTAAAGGCTGTCTCCATTGATGTGCTATCATACTTATCATCTCTCCCATTTGAGCTAAACGACTTTGATGTAACATTAACTTTTCTTTTTCTCTATTCTTTTGAATTTCTTGTTTAACTCTTTTTTTAAGTAGTATATTTATATAAAAACCAATAAATAATAAAATAATAAAAATTGCAATTGCTACTTTTAAATATTTATAATCTACTTTTTTATCAATAACAACTTTTATCCAATTATCAAATATATCTAATTTCTCTTTTTGAGAAATACTATCTATTGTTTTATTTAATATTGGCACTAAAATAGCTTGTTTTTTGTTTACTAAAACTGATAATTTAACATTATCTTTTAGATATCCTGCAATTTTAATATCAGAAAAAATATTCTTTTGCATACTATATGCAATACTTGGCATCACACTAACGAAGGCTATAATGTTTTTTGAAGATACTGCTTTTAATCCATCTTCTGTGGAATCAAATGAGACAATATTTATATTCTTATATAATTTTTTTAATATATTTTGAGCTGGTGAATCCTTTAAAATACCAACTTTATATTTATCTTTTATCAAATATGAGAAATTGCTAACCCATGGGATATCTTTGTGTGTAACAAATGCTCTAGGAGATATAAGATAAGGTTTTGTATTTAGAAATATTGCATTTTTATCTTTTGTAATAACATCAGCAACTATAATATCACATCTATTTTGTTTTAAATATTGTAAACTTTTTCCATAGTTTTTAGTTTTTACTAATTCAAATTTTATTTTTAATCGTTTAGCAAATAATTTTGGATATTCAGAGATTATACCTATATAATTTCCATTTTTATCTATTTTTTCAAATGGCATCCAATTTGGATCAACACACATTTTTACAACTTTTTTATTTTCTAGATAAAGTTTTTCATTTTTACTTAATATGATATTATATTTTTTATTGTATTTAATATTTTTTTTATTTGATATATAAACTGTAGATGGATTTAATTTATTTTCTAAACCAAACCATTTATTTTCAAGTATTTTCATCTCTTTCTTACTAATACTATCTTCTACTTTTTGTAAAATATCTCTTAATATTAGCTGTGATTTTCTTACTCCTAAACTAATATGTGAAATTAGTTCTTCATCTTCATTTATGGCTATATATTTTATATTTAAACCATTCTTTTTAATAAGATAATTTACAACTGCATAGTTTTCTATTAATGCATCTGCTTCATTTTTAATTATTGCAATTATAGATTCAGAAGTATTTTTATATTTCTTTATTTTAATTTTTGGATAATATTGTTTAAGAAACTCTTCTATAAAGAATCCTTCAGTAATAGCTACAGTTTTATTATCTAAATCACTTAAAGTATTGAACCCTTTTGTATTAGAAAAAATAGCTTTTTTTGAAGAAATAAAAGGTGTAGTGAAATTTATATATTTTTCTCTTTGTGGAGTTTTTACTATATTTGAAATTATATCTATCTTTTCATCTTTTATTAAATTTAAAAATTGATTCCAGGTATAACCACTAATATATTTTATATTTATATTTAATTTTTGTGCAATTAAATTCATATAATCTACTGAAAACCCTTTTGGTGTACCATTTTCATTAAAATTATATGGTGCCCAAAGTGCTTCATTATGTACAGTCAATATCTTATGTTCTTGTATATATTTTTTTTCTTCTTGCGTTAATCCTAAATTATCTAATGATGATATATTATATTTATTATAAATATTTTTAATAAATTCTAAATCAGTAGATGCCAAATAGTTGAATATCTCTAAACTTGGTATTAATACACCTTTATTATATTCAAAATTATTATTATAAATAATCTTAATTCGTCCAACTTTAATAATATCATTATCTATACCATAGAATACATCTTTTTCAAAATATGATTCTTTATCAATTCTTTTATTTGATATTTTTAATACATTTTTTTCTAAATTATCAACACTAATTGATAAAATATCTGGATGTAAAAAGAATTTATTTAAGATCTCATTTAATTTATTATAATCATTTAAATATAAATATTTTGATGCTATCATACTGACAATATCTACATAAGTTTTTAATTCAACAATATTTCTTGTTTTATAAAAGTCTACAATTTGTTGATATCTTCCACTATCTTTTAATTTTTTTAATCCCTTATTAAATATATCTCTAATTTTTTTTGTTTTAAAACTTACAGGATATATCTTCTTTTTAGGAAAGATATTATGAAAAATATACTCACCTTTATTCTTAAAAATATTTTTATACCATGAAAATATTGTTTTATCAATTATTAAAGCATCAAATTTACCTAGAAAAAATTCATTTACATCATCACTTTGAAGTAAATTTTCATGATAAGAATTTTTATATATTCCATCTTTATGATTGAATAATTTATAAAATTCTTCTCCTAAATCATTATATGCATTTTTCCAAGCTACAAATTTTATTGATTTTAGATCATCAATATTTTTGATATTAAGATTATCTGATTTTCTTGTAATAGCATAATTTTGATACTCTGTAAAATCATCACTATAAAATAATTTTGGATTATTTGGAGAAATAGTTGAAACACCGTCTATATCATTATCATTATTTAAGACTGTTTCTAAATGATCTTTAGTCATTCGTATACCATTAACTTTATATCCCATAAGTGCAAAAGATTCTTGTACTAAATCTGGTTCTATCCCTTTTAACATATTTTGGCCAAATACAAAAGGTGGTTTATCAAAACCAAAAGCTATATTTATTGTTTTATTTTCTTTATTGTCTATATTTTGTCCATTTAAATATATAAAAAATACAAATAATATTAAAAGTATTTTCTTCATAATATATCCTCTTTTTTTAATATTATGACAAACACTGCACCTTCTTCATTATTATATACCGTAAGTTCACCACTACAATGTTCTTCGATTATTGTTTTACTCATATAAAGCCCTAGTCCGGTTCCATCTTTTTGTATTTTTGTTGAAAAATATGGATCAAATATTTTATTGATATATTTACTAGGTATTCCTCCGCCATTATCACTTATTTCTAATAAAAATTTATCATTTTCTTCATAAGTTATAATTTTAATATATGGATCTTTGATCTGTTTATCTAATAATATATCTTCAGCATTTTTAATTAAATTTAAAACAACTTGTTTTAATTCATTTGGATATGATTCAAATAAACTATTAGAACTCAACTCTTTGGTAATTTTTATATTCTTATTTTCAATAGATACTTCTACAATACTTAATACACTTTTGATAATTTCATTATAATTAGTTTCAATTCTTTGTTTATTGGGTTTAAAAAAATCTCTAAAATCATCTATTGTTAGACTTAAATGTTGTGAGTAATTTGATATCTTTTGAGATAACTCTATCGTTTTTTCTTTATCTAGTTTACCTAATTTTGCCTTTAAAGTCAATGCTCCACTGCTAGAACTAATAGCTGCTAGTGGCTGTCTCCATTGATGGGCAATCATACTTATCATCTCTCCCATTTGTGCTAATCTACTTTGTTGCATAATCTGTTGATCTTTTCTACGGCTTTTTTTAATCTCTTGTTCAATTCTATCTTCTAGTTCATGATTAAGAATTTTCAATTGTTCTTGAATATGTTCTTTCTCTTTTTCCCTTTTTAAATCAAAGTATGAAAACCAAACTAGTAAAAAGAATATTATAATAAAAAATATAACTATTGCTTCAAAGTTTTCATCTAAATTATGTAGATCTTTTACAATATGTTTATGATCTTCAAGTGCAAAATCTATTACAACTAAGCCTTTTATTTGATTATTTATAATAATTGGGTTTAAAAAAGTCATCCATAAATTAACACCATCTTTATGCTCAAAAAATTGCGTATTCAAACTATTATAAGCTTTATCCCATATTTTGCCATTTAAAGGAACATATGATTCCTCAAACTCACTTTTATCATCTTCATTTGTAGTTCCATCTAATAATATTCTAAATTGATTAGAATCTATTGATACTTTATCTACTACATATACATATCGATATCTTTTTGTAATAAACATACTTAAATGTTCTTCTAACTCTTTATGTAGCTCTTCATCATTTTTTATACTATTATAAAGATCATTATTCTTTACATGCTCTATTATACTTTGAGATAATTTATTTGTAATATTTTGAGTATAATCTAACTGTGAACCAAGATTTGTATCAACAATACTCTTTTTAGTTTCTTCAAATTGACTATATAAAAATCCAATTCCAATAAGTAAAAGTATAGCTAATAGATTAAATAAATATGCTGCTTTTATTTTAGATATTAAGCTGTTCACTGGGCATACTTTTGTAAACTTTTTGGTAACGGTAAATTAAATTTCTTTAATTCACTACTCTTTAATTTTAGTTGAGGACGACCTTTACGCCAATAGAAAGCACCTATTACATTTTTTTCATTTTTAAATATTTTAAAACTTGTTGCAAACCAAGGTAATTGTGTACATTTTTTCTTAAATTCTTTCCCTATTATTAATATTGCATTATCACAATTAGTAACAATTACAAATTTGTTACTCTTTTGTAAAGTTTTTTTTAAATTATCATCACTATAAATTGGCATAGCTGTTGAAGTAAATATACTACCAATTACTCTTTCATATAGTTTTAATTCATAATCTTCATTACTAGCAAAAGTATTACCAATAATAATTAAAGTTAATATAATATATCTCATTAAAAAGTATACTCTAGTGTAAGCATAATGCTTCTATCAATTGATGATATTCCAAGTGGAGTTTCAGGAAGTGATGTTGTAGGATTTATTCGCTGATAGTATGATTTTCTTGCTTTATCAAGTATATTAATCCCTTTTAAACTTATACTAAGATCTTCAGTTTTCTGATAAGTTATACCTAGGCTATAATCGAAATAGCTTTTATTTTGTATATTATTTTTATAATATAAAACCTCATTAAATATATCAAAAGATTTAAATTTATTAAGATTTAAAAAAGTCATTGAATACTCTTTTAAGTGGTCATACAATGGCAAATTTTTAATTTTGTTATATCCTACAGTCATATAAAATTTATCATATTCATTATAATGATGTGTATATCCAAATACAAAACTATTTATATCTAACTCTTTATTATAATTTTCAAGTAACCCTGTTGTAATATTTGGGAAAAAATGATTTTTTGTTTTTAATTTACTTAAAACAACTTCATATTTATTATTACCTTTTTCATAAATAATATTTTCCATAATTAAATTTTCTTTTTGTGGTTTTTTCTTACCTGGAGTTATATACACCCCTTCCCCTGAAACCATATACGGATCTAAAACTTTCTCATTATGCGAATATAGGGTTTTAAATATCCAATTCTCATTTGTATGAGTAAAACCTAATCTATACATAAGTAAGTCATCATTTTGTATTGTATTATTATTTTTAATACTTGATTTACTAATTCCTGTAGTAATGATTGTATTACTTTGTATAGAATATTGATTCTCTATAAAAATATTACTAATAGTTTGTTTTGTATTATTTAAATTAGCAGTTGGTATTACTAAATTAACTGGAAAATTATTTAATAAAAACTCATCATATTTGTATTGTTTTAATCTATATTTTAATCCTATTATAAATTTATTTATATTAGTTTCATAAGTATATTTAATTTCAGAATTTATCACTGAAGCCTTTGAATTCACAACAACTGATTTAAGTAATCCTAAATCATCTAAAAAATTAGAATTTGCTTTACCATAATCATATGATAAAAGATATGAAAGATTATTATAAGATCCATTATAACCTATATGTATATTATCAATATTCATTGTAGCATCAAGTGGTGTTGCATCTAAACTTCTATTTATAAATGAATCTCTTTTTTGAGTCATTGCATCTATTATAATATGATTATTATCATTGTATATTGAAGTGAAAAAATGTGTATCTACTTTGTCTCTAGAAAGTTTTGTACTATGACTTATATGTTTTTTTCTATTATCATTATTTTGTGATATGTATGCAAAATATGCCCAATCATTTTCTAACTCACTAGAATTATAAAAAGCAAAATTGGATGCATTATAACTTCCATAACTAAATAATAATTTATTTCCACCATCTTTAGAAGCAACTTTTGAATAAAGTTTTATTAAAGTAAATGTAACTTCAGTAGAAAATTCATATGTAGGATTTCCATTATATACTTCAATATGATCTACAAATCCAATATCCATATCACCCATAGTAATAAGCCCACTACCATATAATCCGTTTGTTACTTCTTGGTCATCTATAAAAATTCTTATATTATTACTAATAAAAGGTGTAGTTCCATTGCTACTTAATGGATCTACTAATCCATATCGATTTTCTCCATAACCAATAGGATAAGTAGACTTTAATATATCTTTTAGATTTCTAGCTTGCATTCTATCAAGATCACTTCTTGTATATATAAATCTTACTCCACCATTTTCAAGTTTTGTTTTAGAAGACAAATCACTTTTTGCCTCTATATCATTTAATAAATTATCAATACTAATATCATCAGCATTTAATATATTTAAATATACTACTATAATTAATAATAACTTTAGTATATTATACACTTAAGTCGTCCACTATTGATATACTAAATACTGCACCATCATCTTTATTTTCTACACTTAGTTTACCATTACAATGTTCTTCTACAATAGTTTTACTCATATACAATCCAAGTCCTGTCCCATCTTTTTTTGTTTTTGTTGAAAAATATGGATCAAAGATTTTATCTATAATATCATCAGGTATTCCACCTGCATTATCTTCAATAATCAAAGTTAATCCATCTACTATAATAGATAATGTCTTATTGGAAGTCTCCATATTCACAAATATATCTTCAGCATTTTTTATAAGATTTAGTACAACTTGTATCATCTCATTTTCGTATGTTGCAAATTCTCTTATATTTACAATATTATAATCTAAATTAATATTATTTCTTTGTAATGAAGCATCAACTAAATTTAATGCTTTTTCAAATATGATTTGAAAATTAGTAATTCTTTTCTCTTTATCTGGTTTAAAAAAGTTTCTAAAGTCATCAATCGTTAAACTAAGATGTTCCACATATGTATGTATTTTATTTGTAATCTTCTTTGCAAACTCTTTATCAAATTTATCATTTCTAACTTTTTGATCAATAACAGTTGTAGCGGCACTTATAGCATTTAATGGTTGTCTCCATTGATGTGCTATCATAGCTATCATCTCTCCCATTTGTGCATTACGATTTTGTTGGAATAAGATTTTATCTTTTTTACTATTTTTTTCTACTTCTTGAATTACTAATTTTTCAAGATTATTATTTAAATATTGTAATTCTAGAGTTTTATCTTCTAAGGCTTGAGTTTTTAAAAAATAATCAATCCATAAATCAACTTTTAAAATAAATTCTTCAAATACAAATGGTTTTTTTAAAAAGTCATTTGCTCCATTTTTTAGTACATCTCTAATAATCTCTGGAGTTGAAGTTCCTGATAAAACTATAATAGGTAGAGATACAAACTGTTTATCTTTTCTTATCATATCAAGAACTTTTAATCCATGAATATCTGGTAATTCCATATCTAAGATTAGTAAATCATACTTATCATTTCTAAGTTGTAACATACCCTCTTTGCTAGTTAAAGATGTATCAACTATATAATTTCTAGGTTCTAATGTAGTTTTTATTTGTGAACAAATTAATTTTGAATCATCTATGACTAGTATTTTATGTTTATTTATAACACTAATCGTTTTAATAACTTTTACAAGTTCATTAATAGAATACATCAAATTAGAATCTTTGATTATATAATCCAAAATTCCAAATTCAAATAACTCTTCTCTTATATTATTATCATGACTTGAAGTTAATACAATTACTTTTGTTTTACTAAGTGATTTAATATTTGCAATCAATTCACTACCTTCACCATCAGGTAAATGCAAGTCCAAAATAATAAGTTTATAATCATTTTGATTAAGAAATATTTTTGCTTGATCTAAAGTAAATGCCTGTGATATATTATAATTTAAATTTGTCAAAACTTTCGTAATAATGTTATTTATAGTTTTAGAATCTTCTATTACTAAAATATTCTTCTTCTTATTTGACATATAATTTATTCCTTTAATTTATTTATACATTGTTATTGTAAATACTGCGCCATTACTGTCATTTACAACATCAAGTTTGCCACCACAATGTTCTTCAATAATAGTTTTACTCATATAAAGGCCAAGTCCCGTACCATCTTTTTTTGTTTTTGTTGAAAAATAAAGATCAAATATCTTATCTATTATATCATTTGGTATCCCACCAGCATTATCACTTATTATTAATACATTATTATTTATCTCTATATTTATACTTGGATTTTCTATATTATTCTCTACTAATGCATCCTCTGCATTTTTTATCAAATTTAACAATACTTGTTTTATCTCATTTTCATATGTCTCAAATTCACTTAATGAAATTGTCTTTATATTTAATTTTATTGATTTCTCTTCAAGAGATACACTAACTATATCCAATACTGATTTTACTACTTTTTCAAAATCTGTTTTATTTTGTACTTTATTTGATTTAAAAAAATCTCTAAAATCATCTATTGTTGAACTTAAATGTTTTGAAAAACCTGTTATCTTATTTGCTAATTCTACTGCTGTTTTATTATCTAGTTTATCTCTACTAGCTTTTATATATATTACTGATGCTGATGCTGATATTGCACTAAGAGGTTGCCTCCATTGATGTGCAATCATACTTAACATTTCACCCATTTGTGCCAGTCTAGATTGTTCTAACATAAGTTGATCTTTTTTCTGACTTTTTTTAATCTCATCTTGAATTTTACTTTCTAAATTTTTATTGATATTAGCAACTTGTTTTACGATAAATATACCTATAATTAGTACTGCAGCAATAATCGATAGTACCAATATTAATTTTATATTATTATAATACTCTTTCTCCTCTTTTGCTTTTTGTTGTAATATTTTTAAATTTTTATTACCTTCAAAATCTAACCTTTGAATATTTTCATTCATTCTTCTAAAAAATGTTGGTACTCTTTTATAAAAATATCTTATTTTTCTATTTAATTTTTTAAACTCTTCATTATTTAACTTATGATTTTTATTATCTCTTATATTTAAATATATTAATGCTTGAATCAACATTTTTTCAAATTTGTCAAGCTTTGGCATAATTTCTATAGACTCTACTGATAATTCTTTTTTCTTTTTATTATATTCTATTAATTCTATATTATGATTATTATCTACCAAATTTAAATATATATCTCTTTTTAAAATTCCACCATTATCTAGTACGGCTAAGGCCTTTTTTATAGATCTTATTTTATTTCTAATCTTTTTTAAAATAATATTTCTACTATATTCATTATTTGCAACTATTGCTAATTCAAAAAAATTAGCCTCAATATGATTTATATCTGTTTCTATATAATGAGCAATTTTAAGTTTTGTAACTTGTCGTCGTAACTCTTGATCTACTTTTAAATCCAAATCATCAAAATAGTAATTTAATAAAATCAAAGAGATCATACCTATAGTAAATACTGTTAATAATAATATTAAACTCTTTAAAGTATATCCCTCTTTCATATAGTATTAATCCAAAAATCCATATTTTTTCATAATAATCTGTCCATCATTTGATACACAATATTCCATAAAATTTTTAACAATTTCTGAATGTTTAGAAAATTTTAATAAATTTAGTACTAATTTCTTTTTAGGTGCATATTTTTCATTAATTTGTACAATATCAATATATTTTTTATTATCATCAAAAAATGCAGTTGCTCTCCAATTTATAGTCGTATCACTTTGATTATTTTTTAATGATTCATTTAGATTTCTTGAATCTGTACCAATTTCTATAGCATGTTCACTTATATCAAAATAAAAATCTTCACCTTTATAGTTTGTAATGATCTTTTTTGTCATCTTTCCTATACTTCCAGTATCTGGATCACAAATGATAACTCTAACATCCTCTCTTACTAAAGAATCTAAGTTTTTAATATTTTTTGGATTTCCTTTTTGTACAAAAATCGCAGCTTGATTAAACCCTATATACACATTATCAAGCAAATAACCATCATTTAAATGTTTTTTTCTATATGATTGTGATCCAGGAAGATACATATCTCCTTTTTTTGCAAACTTTAAAGATTGGTATAATCCTTCAGAACCACCTTGAATAATTGATATATTACAATTATATTTTTTTTCTATAATTTTAGCTATCTCTTCCATTGGTTTTACCATAGTAATACCACAATAAAAGAGTAATTTAGGTTTATCTTGAGCATATAATACATTTAATAAAATAAAAATTGTAGTTATACTAAATATCTTTTTTAACATCTATTCCCT
Source organism: uncultured Arcobacteraceae bacterium (assembly GCA_964486745.1). Lineage (GTDB taxonomy): Bacteria > Campylobacterota > Campylobacteria > Campylobacterales > Arcobacteraceae > JAYEFX01. The sequence continues at coordinate 2,721 of CAZAOJ010000015.1, read as the reverse complement.
TTTAGTTCAGTGGTTCTGGTTTACCAAAGTAATACCCTTGTGAAAAATCCACACCTAACTCTTTTACAATATTATATATTGCTTCATTTTCTATAAACTCTGCTACAGTTTGTATATTTTGTTCTTTTGCAAATGTAACTATACTTTTTACAACTGAATGTGAATAACTATTTGTTTCTATATCTCTAATCAAACATCCATCAATTTTTAAAATATCAGGTTGATAATCAAGTAATCTTTCATAATTTGAATACCCTGCACCAAAATCATCAATAGCAATTTTTACTCCATATGATTTTACTTCACTAATAAATTCTTTTACTATACTAAAATCTTTAATATTTTCATCTTCAAGTAATTCAAAAACTATTCGAGAAGTCATACTCTCATGTCTTTGAAGTAAATCTATAATTTTATTTCTTGTAGATTTTTGTTCTATATCCAAAGCAGATAAATTTATAGATATATCATATTCACAATTTTTAAGCATAGTAAAAGAGTGTTCAAACACTATATTTGTAATTTTTGAATATTGATTACTTTTTTTAGCAGTTTCTAAAAAGAAAAATGGTGCTAGTACTTTATCTTGTTCATTTATTAATCTTACTAACGATTCATATTTAACTATCTTTTTTGTATTATTATCAATAATTGGCTGAAAATAAGATACTATTTTCGATTGTTCTATAGCAGTATTTATCATAGATATTGTTTGCATATTTTCTTTTGCTTTATCTTGTTCTATTGTTGCTAGATTATTTGCAATGATAAAATCCTGTTTTATTTGTAAAAGTTTTTTTATACCTAATTTAGCAGATTCTAGTATTTTTTCTTTTTCATAAGATAAACTAATCAATACAGATATGTCATATTCAATATTATCTAAGCTAATTTTATCATCTTTTATTATCTCTTGATACTCTTTTAATTTTATTGTAAAGCTCTTTTCATCTTCTAAATATTTTGACTTTTCTAATATCAATGCATATTCACCATTGCCAAGTTGATATAAAGTATCAAATTCATAAACTTCAGATATCCTTTTACATAAATGTTCATAGGCTTTATTTTGTATTTTTTCGACTGTATCATGATCATAAAATTCTTCAATCATATCATATTTATCCAATTTCAAATATATTAAAATTGGATCATTAGCATTTTTAATAGCATCACTTAATTGTTTTGCAGGATTCATAATAGATGTAATATCGTTTCTTAAAGATATATATTCAATAATATTATTATCAAGATCTAAAACAGGCATAACTAAGCTATCTACATAATAACTTTTACCATCTTTTGCTCTATTTCTAACAACCCCTTTCCATATTTGTTTTTTATCTTTTATTGTATGCCACATATCTTCAAATATACTTTTAGGATTATCAGGGTGTCTTACTATATTATGATTTTTTCCAATAAGTTCATCTTTACTATATTTTGATATCTCACAAAATGCATCATTTATATAAGTAATGATACCTTTAGTATCTGTTTTAGATACTATTGAACTTTCATTTGTAGCTTTTTTGTATTCTTGCAGAAAATATAAATTTTCTTTTGCAGCTTGTAAATATTTATTTTTTTGGATAACTTTATTAAGCATCGTAGAAAACTGATCTATATCAATTGGCTTTAATAAATATCCATCAATATTTAATTTAATACTTCTTATAAAAAAATCATCTTCATTATGTGCAGAAAGTATTAATATTGCCACACTTTCATCAATTTGTCTAATCTTCTCTATCATATCAAGACCATTTAATTTTGGCATATTGATATCACTAATAATTAAATCAAATTCTCCCTCTTTAAATTTTTCAAGTCCATCTTCTCCATCTACAGCAATAACAATCTCATCAAAAAAATCTTCTAGAATCATTGCTGTCATCTCTCTTGCATCAGCATTGTCTTCTACATAAAGTAATCTTAAATGTTGTGAATATTTTATTATTTCATCTATATCAATCATTAATTGTCTCCTAAAACTATAGTGAACATTGCACCATTTTCATTATTTTGAACTTGTAAATCTCCATTACAATGCTCTTGTATTATTGTTTTACTCATATATAATCCCAATCCAGTCCCATCTTTTTTTGTTTTTGTTGAAAAATAAGGATCAAATATCTTATCTATTATATCATTTGGTATCCCACCAGCATTATCACTTATTATTAATACATTATTATTTATCTCTATATTTATACTTGGATTTTCTATATTATTCTCTACTAATGCATCCTCTGCATTTTTTATCAAATTTAACAATACTTGTTTTATCTCATTTTCATATGTCTCAAATTCACTTAATGAAATTGTCTTTATATTTAATTTTATTGATTTCTCTTCAAGAGATACACTAACTATATCCAATACTGATTTTACTACTTTTTCAAAATCTGTTTTATTTTGTACTTTATTTGATTTAAAAAAATCTCTAAAATCATCTATTGTTGAACTTAAATGTTTTGAAAAACCTGTTATCTTATTTGCTAATTCTACTGCTGTTTTATTATCTAGTTTATCTCTACTAGCTTTTATATATATTACTGATGCTGATGCTGATATTGCACTTAATGGCTGTCTCCATTGATGTGCTATCATACTTAACATCTCCCCCATCTGTGCCAATCTAGATTGTTGCTGCATCATTTGTTGAGCAATTTTATTTTTATCTTCTTCCTCTTTTACCTTTTCCATCAGAAGTTCACT
>CAZAOJ010000014.1:0-40272 GCA_964486745.1 uncultured Arcobacteraceae bacterium | reverse complement strand
TTTTCGTACCAATACTAAGAGCAGGGCAACCAATGTTAAATGGGGCATTAGATATTCTACCAGATGCCAAGTCTGGATTTTTAGCTATGAAAAGAGATGAACAAACAGCACAAAGTAAATTATATTATGAAAATATTCCAAATTTAAAAGATAAAATAGTAATATTATTAGATCCTATGGTCGCAACTGGAGGATCACTTATAGATGGAATTGAATATTTATTCTCTAAAGGAGCACTAAAAATTATTTCTCTTAATATTTTAGGTTCTATAAGTGGTGTACAAACAGTTCAACAAGCATATCCAAGTGTTGATATATTTATAGCACAAATTGATGATATTTTAAATAGTGATAGTTACATCATCCCTGGATTGGGAGATGCTGGAGATAGAGCGTTTAATACAAATTAAACGCTTATTTGATATCCCTGTCCTGAGTGACTTTTTATAATTGATGGATAACTTTTATCTCTTATTTTTTTAACAATATTTCTCATTGTAAATATAGAAGCTTCTTTTTTAGCCCATACATTATCTAAAATACTTTGATGACTTACAATAGTATTAGCTTGAGTAATTAAAAAAAAGAAAAACTCCTGTTCTAAATTTGTGAATTCAATTGGCTCATGCTTATCGTTAAATAATATTTTTATACTTTTTTTATAAAAGTAACCATTGCTTAATGTGATTATATCACTAACTTCAGTATTTAAATACTCTTCTATAGCATTTTCAATAGTAGTACCATTTCTTTGTGCTAGAGTCAAAAAATACATTTGCGTTTCATTTGATAGGTTTAATTTTAATTTCATAGTGCAATTATATAATTTCTAAACTTAGATTTAGTTGTATTGTAATCGAAATGTAATGAATATGTGCTTATATTAAGATTTAAAATATATTATTAGTGAATTAGTATATAATTTATTATATTAGAACAAGATATATTAATATGAATAATTATCATTAGTTAAGAAATTTTAAGTTGAATTTGATTTTTGATTTGAAATATCTAATTAGCGTTTGGTTGCGGGAGCAGGATTTGAACCTGCGACCTTCGGGTTATGAGCCCGACGAGCTGCCGGACTGCTCTATCCCGCGCTAATCGAATTGAAATGGTGGATGGGGTAGTAGGATTCGAACCTACGAATATCGGCACCAAAAGCCGAGGCCTTACCGCTTGGCGATACCCCAATCGTTTATGTGGATGAAATTATAGTAAATTTTCTTTTATTTGTCAAGGGTTTTTGAAAGAAATTTCAAAAAAAATCAATTTTTGTTTTTCAGCTTATTAGCACATTCAATTTGTTATAATTTCAAAAAAATTAAAAAGAGTATTTATATGTCAGCAATACAAAGAGTAAAAGACGCAATAGAAGAAATAAAGCAAGGTCGTATGGTAATCATGCTTGATGATGAAGATAGAGAAAATGAGGGTGATTTAGTTTATGCTGCAGCATTAAGCACTGCAGATAAAGTAAATTTTATGGCAACACATGCAAAAGGTTTGATTTGTGTAGCATTATCTAATGATACAGCACAACGATTAGATCTTAATCCTATGGTATCATCAAATACATCATCTTATGAAACAGCATTTACAGTTTCAGTTGATTGTGCAAAAGCTAGTACTGGTATAAGTGCAGCTGAAAGAGATGATACAATTAAAATACTAGCTAATCCTATTAGTAAACCTAGTGAATTAGTACGACCAGGTCATATATTCCCACTAATAGCTAAAGATGGTGGAGTATTAGTACGAACTGGTCACACAGAAGGTTCTGTTGATTTATGTAAGTTATCTGGTCTTCATGGTGAAGCAGTAATTTGTGAAATCATGAAAGAAGATGGAACAATGGCTAGACGAGATGATCTTGATTTGTTTGCACAAAAATATGATATGAAACAAGTATATATCTCTGATTTGGTTGAATATAGATTAAAGCATGAATCTTTAGTTTCTGAATTAAGTACTACTGAAACTATTTTCTTTGGACATCATGTAATAAAAAAAATATTTAAAGATCATAGAGAAAATGAACATACTGTTATATTATTTGGTGATATAACGGCAACTACTCACGTAAAGTTTCACACTGTTGAAGCAGATATAAATCTTTTTTTAAATGATAGTAGATTAAATTCTATGTTAAAAACTATTAATTTCTTACAATCAAAAGGTGGAGTATTAATATTTTTACAAAATAATGAAAGAATTGTAGATACTCAAAAAGATTTTGGAGTAGGGGCACAAATATTAAATCAACTTAATATTAAAGAGATTAAGCTTCTAACAAGTGGTGGTAAACACTCATTTATTGGAATTAATGGATTTGGATTACAAATTAAAGAAGAGATTCAAATAGAAGGTTAATTTTCTATTTTAGATAAGAAGAGGTATTAAATATTTAATGCTCTTCTTACTAGATTAAATTGTGCTTTAGCATCTTTAATTCTATCTTCAAGTTTTTCTTTATTTTCAAGATAATAGCTAGACTTTTCAAGTTTATTTAGTCTATTCTCAAATTTTTCAATAGTCATTATTTTAAATTCATCATCTTCTATTTGCATAATTCTAGAAGCACTTTGTTTTTCTATTTTCGACATACTCATTTCAAATAAATATTCCATATCCATAGATAATCCAAGAGTATTACATAAATCATCATATATCTCTTGTGTACTAGAATTGTATCTTCTATATATTGGACCAGCATAATCATTTAGATATTTTATATATGTAGCATAATCTTCAAATAATTTGTCTAACTCTTCTTTTGTACTTGTATTTTCTTCTTCTAGATCATATAATTTATTTAAGATATGAACCGCGCTTAAATAGCTAATTTCATATTTTACATTTGATTTAATATTGTCTAAATAATCGTTTATATTCATTTAATTACCTTATATTTAAAAAAAAAGGGTAGAGATTGAACTCCACCCTTTTAATTATGTAGATATGAAAGTGTACTTAAATTTGTGGCCCTGCAGCTGTAAAATCAAAATCACTATCATCAGTTAAATATTTTTTAAAGTTCTCTACATACATAGATGCTAATTTCTTAGCTGATTCATCATATTGAGACTTGTCACTCCAAGTATTTCTTGGATTTAATACTTCTGTATCAACTCCAGCAAGTGTTTTTGGAACACTTAAATTAAAAAATGGAATAGTTTCAAATTCACTATCATTGATATTACCATCTAAAATACCATTGATACATGCTCTTGTATTTTTAATACTCATTCTATGTCCAACACCATAAGCTCCACCAGTCCATCCAGTGTTTACAAGATATACATTTACATTGTGTTCTTTGATTTTTTGACCAAGAAGTTTTGCATAATCTGTAGGATGCAATGGTAAAAATGCCTCACCAAAACATGCACTAAAAGTTGCAACAGGTTCAGTAATACCTCTTTCTGTTCCAGCTACTTTTGCAGTATATCCACTTAAAAAGTAATACATAGCTTGTTCATTTGTAAGCTTTGATACTGGAGGTAATACACCAAATGCATCAGCACTTAAGAAAATGATATTTGTAGGATGTCCAGCCATACTATTTGGCTGAATATTATCAATATGGTTGATTGGGTAAGAAACTCTTGTATTTTCAGTTTTACTTCCATCATTATAATCCACTACACCATTTTCATCCGCTACAACATTTTCTAATATTGCACCTTTTTTAATAGCTGCATAGATTTCAGGTTCACTTTTTGGATCAAGGTTAATTACTTTTGCATAACAACCACCTTCAAAGTTAAATACTCCATCATCATCCCAACCATGCTCATCATCACCAATTAAAGCTCTATGAGGATCAGTTGAAAGTGTAGTTTTTCCTGTACCACTTAGTCCAAAGAATAGTGCAGTATCACCATCTTTCCCTACATTTGCTGAACAATGCATAGCCATTTTACCATCAAGTGGAAGCCAGTAGTTCATCATAGAAAAAATACCTTTTTTAATTTCACCTGCATACCAAGTTCCACCAATAACAGCTTCATTTGCTTCTACGTCAAATGCTACATATACTTCAGAGTTTAAACCTTGTTCTTCCCAATTTGGGTTTGTAGTCTTACATGCATTATACATAGTAAAATCTGGAACAAAGTTTTCTAATTCTTCTTCAGTAGGCATAATAAACATATTTTGTACAAAATGAGATTGCCATGCAATTTCTGTGATAATTCTAATAGATTTTCTACTACTTGGACTAGAACCTGAAAATACATCAGTTACATATAAATCTTTTCCATTAAGTTGTTTTAAACTTACAGCTCTTAAATCTTCATATATTTTTTTATCAATTGGTTTATTTACATTTCCCCAAGAGATATATTTGTTTGAAGGATCTTGATTTACAAAATATTTATCTTTAGGACTTCTTCCTGTAAATATTCCAGTGTCAATCATAAGTGCACCTTCTGAACTTATTTTAGCACCTTCATTTTCAACAGCATCTTTAATTAATTGATCTATTGATACATTTCTTTTTATCTTTCCGACATTTTCTAAACCAAGTGAGTTTTTGATTTCAGACATAATTTTTTTCTTCCTAAATTTTATTTAAATATTGATAATAATACACCTGCTGCAACGGCAGAACCGATTACACCAGCAACATTTGGACCCATCGCATGCATTAATAATATATTCGATTTGTCATATTCTTGTCCTACTTTACTTACAACTCTTGCAGACATAGGTACAGCACTTACACCGGCAGCTCCAATAAGAGGATTTACTTGATTCTCTTTAGAGCTGAATTTATTCATAACTTTTGCCATAATAACTCCAGCAGCAGTTCCTGCACTAAATGCAATTAGACCAATGATCATAATTCCAAGTGATTCAAGTACAAGGAATTTATCAGCAGCTAGTTTTGAACCAACTCCTAATCCTAAGAAAATTGTTACTACATTGATTAGTGAATTTTGCATTGTGTCACTTAATCTTTCAACAACACCAGATTGTTTTAAGAAGTTACCAAGAGCAAATGCTCCAATAAGTGGAGTTGATTCTGGTAAAATTAAAATAGCCATCATAAGTATAAGAATTGGTAAGAAAAGGTTCTCTAATTTATGAACTTTTCTTAATTTTGGCATTCTAATTCTTCTTTCTTCTTCTGTTGTCAAAGCTTTCATAATTGGAGGTTGAATTACTGGTACTAGTGCCATATAACTATATGCAGCAACTGCAATTGCTCCAAGCATTTCTGGTGCTAATCTATTTGCAATAAAGATAGATGTAGGTCCATCAGCTCCACCAATAATAGAAATAGCACTTGCAGATTGTAAATCAAATCCAAGTGCAACTGCACCTACAAGTGTTCCAAATATACCAAATTGTGCTGCACCTCCAAGAAGTGCAGATTTTGGATTTGCAAGTAATGGAGTAAAGTCAGTCATTGCTCCTACCCCCATAAATATGAGTAGTGGGAAAAATTCATTTGCAATACCCATATTATAAATAATTCCAAGCATACCATGTTCTCCACCCATATGTGCAAGTGGAATATTGGCTAATAATCCACCAAATGCAATAGGTAGAAGAAGTAGTGGTTCAAAGCCTTTGGCAATAGCTAAGTAGAATAATAAAAATACAATTAGTATCATAATTACTCTTCCCCATGATTGTTCAAATCTAGTCATTTTTCTTACATTATCTGGGTTTGGCTCAGAAGTCATAATATCATCACTAGGATTTAATATAGCATTGATCCCTGTTGTTTGATAAAAAGATGTTAATAATTGACCAATACTTTTTGGTGTATATTCTTTCTTTTCAGTTGCAGTTTCATGCGTAGCTCCTTCTGAAGCCAGCACATTTACTGTAAAAATACTAAAAAATATAATTAGCATTGATGCTATTAGTTTTTTACTCATTAATTTCTCCAAATTTATAGTTTAAAGTCAAATAATTAGCTAATTACAGCTATTGTTTGACCTTCTTCAACTGCATCATTTGGTGCAACTGTAATATTAGTGACTGTACCAGCAACAGGTGCTTCAATGTCAATTTCCATTTTCATTGCTTCTAATATTGCAACAATTTGACCTTTTTCTACTTTGTCTCCAACTTTTACTAAAATTTTCCACATATTACCATTTACAGATGCAGGTACTTCTGTACCAGCTCCAGTTGGTGCAGGTGCTGCTGCAGGAGTTGCTGCCGCTGCAGGTGCTGCAGCTTGAGTTACTTGGATATCTGCTCCACCCTCAGCTACTGTTACATTAAATGATTGTCCATCTACAACTACTGTATAATTTCCGCTAGCGTTACTCATAGTTCCACTTTCCCCTTTTGTATTATTATTTTCATTTTTTCTTATATTTAGTGGGCTTTCACCTTTTAAGTATGAAATACCTTTTTCATCACATGATGCAGCAATAAAGATATTTTCATCATTTATCTCTACGCCTTCAATTTTAAGTCTTTCTTCCCAAACTTTAATCTCTTTTTTATAATCAGCATCTGCTAAATCTAATGGATTTTCAGTAGTTGGTTCAAGTTTTAATTTCTCACTTGCAAGTTTTACAATTTCTGGATCTGGAGCAACTGGTGTTCTACCAAAATATCCAAGTACCATTCTTCCGTATCCTGGAGCTATTTGCTTCCATGGACCAAAGAATACATTTGCATATGCTTGTTGCCAATAAAATTGAGATACAGGAGTTACAGATGTACCATAACCACCTCTTTCTACAACTTCTCTCATAGCTTTAATAACTTCTGGAAATTTATCTAAAGTATCATTATCTCTCATCATTTGTGTATTTGCTGTTAAAGCACCACCTGGCATAGGTGAGAATGGAATTAATGGAGATACTTGTGTAGCTTCAGGTGGAATAAAATAATCTTTTAAACACTCTTTTAATGTTTCTTGATATTTCAATACTTTTTCAAGTTCTAATCCACCAAGATCATAATTTTGACCTTTTACAGCATGAAGCATAGTAAGAATATCAGGTTGACTTGTTCCACCACTTACAGGACTCGCAGCACAATCAATACCATCAATACCAGCTTCAAGAGCAGCTAAGTAACCAGCAACTGAAACACCAGCAGTCTCATGAGTATGAAGTCTAATATGAGTATCATCACCTAAAAGTTTTCTAGCCATTTTAATTGTTTCATAAACTTTTTTTGGACTACTTGTTCCGCTTGCATCTTTAAAACATATAGAATCATATGGTAATCCACTATCAAGAATTGATCTTAGTGTTTTTTCATAAAATGCAACATCATGAGCGCCTGTACATCCTGGTGGTAAATCCATCATTGTTACAACAGCTTCATGTTTTAGACCATGTTTTTTAATACATTGTGCAGAATATTCTAAATTTTGTATATCATTTAATGCATCAAAATTTCTAATTGTAGTTGTACCATGTTTTGCAAATAGTTTTGCATGAAGATTAATTAAATCTCTGTTTCCAGTATCTAACATAACTGTATTGATACCTCTAGCTAATGTTTGTAGATTAGCTTCAGGTCCAACAATTTCTCTAAATTTATCCATCATTTCAAATGCATCTTCTTGCAAATAGAAATATAATGATTGGAAACGAGCGCCTCCACCAAATTCGAAGTGAGTAATACCAGCTTCTTTTGCAGCATGAACCGCAGGAAAGAAGTCATCCATAAGAACACGACCACCAAAAACAGATTGAAATCCATCTCTAAATGTTGTATCCATTATATCAATAAACTTTTTTGCCATATATATTAACCTTTATTATTTGTATGATGTTGAATTGCAGCAGTAATAGCAGCGATAACTTTTGTTTTGTCATCAATTTTTGTATTTGCTGTAGCAGAAGGTTTCCACTCATTAGCTTTTACTTTTTCCTCAACGGGAAAAAATTTAGCAATAAGATATGCTTGTAGTTTTAAAGCATAAACCATAATAATAAGGAATGCAAAAACTATTCCCATACCAAGAATCATAAATTTGAATGATTCGCCGATTAAATTTACTTCCATATAGTTCTCCAATAATTACAATGTAACTAACTGTTGTAATTTTATAGCAAATTTGCTTTAGATAAAGTGATATGTGTATTAAAATTAGATTAAATTTGTAAATATTTATTTATGATACATATTTATACATAATTAAAATATTTTATCTCCAACTTTATATAATAATTCATCTATATACATTATAGACTGTATTACTTTGTTATTTAATTGTTTTACTTTTAATGACATTTTGTATCCTTTTTATTAATATATTTCAAATAATACAACTTTTTTCAATTTTACTTGAAAAATATTGCAAATTGTAATATAATTGTTTAGAAAAACTAAAAAAAGGGATATTATGCTTGTAGTAAATGAGATTATTGAAAAATTAAAAGATATTTTAAATAGTAATTCAAATGAAAAAAAGATTTATGACAAAGACGTGGCATCAGCTTTAGGTTTATCTCAAGTTAATTTTGCAACTATGAAAAACAGAGGTAAAATTCCTTATGATGCAATATTGGATTTTTGTGCATCAAAAAAAATATCAATTAATTGGCTTTTATATAATCAAAATCCAAGTTCACTTATAGATAGTACAGATAGATATTGGATAAGATATTATCCTGAAATTAGTGTAAGTGCAGGTGGTGGAGCATACGAAGCAAATGATGATTATGATAAGCTTGAAATTCCACCATATTTTGTAAATATGTTAGGTGGACAAAATGCTCTTAAAAATCTTGAAGCAATAAATGTTGTTGGAGATTCTATGGAACCAACTCTAAATAGTGATGATGTAATATTTATTGATAAATCTATTAATAATCTAAATAAAGAGGGTATTTATGCTTTTACAACAGAGCATGGGCTTTTTGTAAAAAGAATACAAAAAAGATTAGATGGTAAACTTGATGTAATATCTGATAATAAAGAGTACCCATTACAAATTATTCCACCTCAAGATATTCGTTTAATAGGTAAGGTTATAGGTTCATTTGGTAATATTTATTAAATTTGATATTTTTATGATATAATTACGCTTTTAATTTTAAGGAGTTATACATTGACAGATGCATCCCATAGGTGGATTTTTATAAATTTTAATAAGGTTATTACATGGGTATGTTAATATTCTTATTCGTTCTTGTTATTGGTGTTTCATTTTTATGTTCAATTTTAGAGGCAATATTACTATCTACAAATATGTCTTATATATCTGTATTAGAGTCAAACTCTCCAAAAGCAGGTAAGTTACTTAAAAAGCTTAAAAATGATATTGATAAATCTATTTCATCTATTCTTATACTTAATACTTTTGCAAATACTTTAGGTGCAACTGCTATTGGTGTACAAGCACAAAATGTTTTTCAAACAAATAGCACAGCAGTTTTATTAGTATCGATAGTATTAACATTTTTAATTTTGTTTGTAGCAGAGATTATTCCTAAAACAATTGGTGCAGTTTATTGGAAAGAATTAGCTCCAACTGCAGCTAGAATAATTGAATTTTTTATAATTATAACATATCCTATTATAATACTTACTCTTTTTATTACTAGAAAAATATCTTCAAAAAAAGATGGGGATACTATATCAAAAGAGGAACTTATTCATAGTACACTACTTAGTGAAGAGGATGGAGTAATTGATGATTTAGAATCAGATATTATTGAAAATACTTTGAATTTAAGTGATGTAAGAGTAAAAGATATTTTAACTCCTAGATCAGTTGTATATGCTATTGAAAAAGGTACAAAAATTCAAGATGTTATTGAAGATGCAAGAACATATAAATATTCAAGAGTTCCAGTATATGATGAGAGTATTGATAATATTATAGGTGTAGTTTTAACTAAAAAGATTTTTAAACAAGCTGTTAAAAATCCACAAGGAACAATTGATAAAATTACATTACCAATATATAGTTTACATGAAAATATTCCTGTTTCAAAAGCTATGAATATGTTTATTAAGAAAAAAGAGCATATGTTTTTAGTACTTGATTCTTACGATCAAACCGAAGGTATAGTTACTCTTGAAGATTGTATAGAAACTGTGCTTGGACTTGAAATTATGGACGAATCTGATACTACTGAAGATATGAGAGTATTAGCTAAGAAAAAAATGAAAGAAAAAAGAAAAATAAAAGAGGAACAAAACTAGAAAAGAGTTTGTTCCTCTTTTGGTTGAGATAATATCTCAACCATATCCTCATATGAACCCTCAACTACAATTAGTATATTAAAGTTTGTTGTTTTAATTATTTTGATTAAATCTTTATCATTATAGTCTATAATATTGATATTTGCATATTTATATATATGTTTTATAAATTCAATTTGATTTTTGGCAATATTCTTATTTTTTATTGGTAAAATAAATTTATCACTTTTCCCAAATTCAATTATATCACAATGTAAATTTATAAAAATTGGTTTAGATAATATTGATAATTTTAATTTATTTAAATCTATTTGTTTATCAAGATATAAATATATATCTAAAAACTGATTTATATATATTTGTGGCAATTTTAATCTTGAAAAATATTTATCTTCATAACTAAATGTTGTTTCAAAAGCACTGTGTATTGTTTGATTTAATATTTCATAATATTTATTGTTGAAATTTTTATATTGTGGGAATATTTTCTCTAAATATTTTTTATCACTAGTAAATATAATAGAAAATTCTTCAATTTGATTTAATTTGATTATATTTTCATACATATTATCTTCAAGTATTATAACTGGATGTTTAAAATCATATGTATATAGTTTAATTAAATCAATTGTAATATCATCACATAAATAGACTTCTATATTATGTAGTGATAGTATATATCTCATAAGTCTAATCATAGCATAGCTAGTATCCTCTACTAATATCCATGCTATCTCTTTATCTATGATAGGTATATTTTTATTATCATATATTATGGCAAATGCACCATTTTGAATAGCTAGTGCTATATCATCTGGATTATTTACTAAAAAAAGATCACCTTGTTTAACTTTATTTGGATTTATTTTAATATCAGTGATAAAAGATATTAATGGTGAATTTTGTAATTCACCATTTGTAATATCTAAAATAGAGCTAATTTGCATAGTATATTAGCTTAGCTAATTTTTGTTCCAGCTTTTTTAGATTTTTCTGGTCGTATAAGGTTTAAACCATCTTTATCTCTTGCTGCAAGTAGCATACCTTCACTCATCATACCCATAAGTTTTGCTGGTTTTAGATTTGCAACTACACAAGCTTGTGTACCTACAAGTTCATCAGCACTGTATGATTCTTTAATACCTGCAAGTATTTGTCTTGGCTTATCTTCCCCTACATCAACTTGTAGTTTTAAAAGTTTTTTTGATTTAGGAACTTCCACAGCTTCTACTATAGTTCCAATTTTTAATTCTGTTTGAAAAAACTGATCAATAGTGATTAGATTATCTGGTTCATCAGTTTTTTCCTCTTTTTGTTGTTCTAATTTAACTTCAGCTTTTGCAACATCTGCAGTTTTTAATAAAGGCTCTTCAATTCTTGGGAATAGGGCATCTATTTTTGTAATAACAGTATCATCTAATAAGTTTTTGTCTTTTATTAATGAAATATATAAATCATTATTGATTGTTATTCCTAAAGAATCTGCAATTTTAGTTATTTTTTGAGGTAATACACACTCTAAAAGAATAGAAACTCTTGCCATAATATTTGTAATTAGTGCAACCAATGCCATAGCTTGATCTTCTTGGTTATTTTTCATCATTGCCCATGGTTCATAGTCACCAATTGCTTTATTTGCAATAGTTAATACTTTCCAAATATCTTCTAAATATCTATTTATTTGCATATTAAATAAGTATTGTTCTACATTATCTAAAATAGCTTCGACTTCATCAAGCTCTTTTTGATGATATTTTTTTACATCAACACTAGTTACTTTAAAATCAAAATATTTTCCACTCATACCAATAATTCTATTTAGTAAGTTACCTAAATCATTTCCAAGATCAGAATTAATTCTATCCATTAAAGCTCTTTGTGAAAAATCACCATCTTGTCCAAATGGTACTTCTCTAAGCATGAAATATCTAAATGCATCAAGACCATAAGCATCTGCTATTTGTCTTGGATCTACTACATTTCCTTTTGATTTACTCATTTTTTCACCATCTCGTGTCCACCAACCATGAGCAGCAATATGTGTAGGCAAAGGAAGATCCAGACTCATTAAGAATGCTGGCCAAAAAATAGCATGAAATCTTAAAATATCTTTACCAACAAGTTGTACTTTTGCTGGCCAATATTTCATATTTTTTTCATCATCTCCATACCCTAAAGCAGTAATATAGTTTAAAAGAGCATCAAGCCAAACATACATAACATGTTTATCATCATTTAGTGATTTTGGCAGTTTAACACCCCAATCAAATGAAGTTCTTGAAATAGATAAATCATCAAGTCCACCAGCAACAAAATTTATAATCTCTTTTCTTTTTGATTTTGGTAATATACATTCTGGATTATCTTCAAACCATTTTAATAGTTTATCTTGGTAAGAACTAAGTCTAAAAAAGTAACTCTCCTCTTTTACTACATGAGTTGGTTTTCCACAATCTGGACATCCTTCATCATCTATAAGTTGAGTTTGAGTAAAAAATGTTTCACAGCTTACACAATAATGACCTTCATAATCACCTTTGTAAATATCACCTTTTTCATACATTTTTTCAAAAGCTTTTTGAACACCAATTTTGTGTTGTTCATCTGTAGTTCTGATAAATTTATCATAAGTAATATCAAAATCATCCCATAATTGTTTAAATTTTCCACTTACTTCATTTGCATACTCTTGAGGTGTTTTTCCTCTAGCTTCAGCACTATGGGCAATTTTTTGGCCATGTTCATCCGTTCCTGTTAGAAAATATGTATCATATCCTACAAGTCTACTATATCTAGCTAGCATATCTGCAATTATTGTTGTATATGCATGTCCAATATGGGCAACGTCATTTACATAATATATTGGTGTTGTTATATATACCTTTTGACAATTATTATTCATATTTTAATATTCCTTTATGATATTTATTTTAAAATTCAAAGCCACCACCAGCACCTTTATTCATAGATGTATAAACAGCTCTTACATATTCTTGTCTTATTTTACACTCTAAAAGTTCACTGCATGGTTCACAGCCTTCAAAACCATGTTCTTTTTGGCATTGTTGTAATTTTTTTAGTTCTTCTTCTAAAGCCAATTCCCATTGATCTAACTCTATTTTAGAATCTTCAGGCATTTTTAGAGTAAACCTCTTTTACTATATTAATTTCATCTTTACTTCCAAAAAAGCAAGGTGAAGTATCATGTATATGATTTGTTTTGATATCTAAAACTCTTTGAGTTCCATCTATTGCTTCCCCATTTGCATATTCATATACAAGAGCAAAAGGAAAAACTTCAAATAGTTGTCTTAATTTACCTTTTGGTTTATCACTTGTTCCTGGATATGAAAATAATCCGCCACCTTTTAGAAGTATTTGATGAAGATCAGGTACCATACCGCCACTATATCTTAATCTATAACCACTTTTAAATAGATCATCAATCATTTGTTTATGGTATGGATACCAACAACTTTGAGTTGATCCAGGAGCATTTAGTTTACCTTTTTGATTAAGCTTAATATCTTGTATATAAACAAATACACCTTTTAGTAGTCGATACATTTTAACGCTATTATTCATAGCTATAACCATCTCAACTCTTGGACCAAATACAACATAAATAGATGCTATTATATTTGAACCTGTAAAATCATTTTTATAGATACCATAAATTGACCCTACACTTAAGTTTACATCAACTAAACTACTACCATCAAGTGGATCATAAGCTATTAGATACTCACCATCTTCATGTAAAGATTTTATTTCATCTTGTTCTTCACTTACAATTTTTTTGATACTTGGTACTGTAGCAAAGATTTGTTCAATAATTTCATCACTTGCAATATCAAGTTTTAATTGAGTATCACCCGTTGAGTTTTGATTATCACTTTTTCCTGTGTCACCAGTTTCTATTAAATCTTTTATTTGCAGTGATGCAAGTTTTATTGCTTCTATAATATCATTCATTCTATACTCTTTTTGCGTTGGTTTCAATCCAATCTACTATTACTTCTGGATTGTTTAGGTCTAGATATTCCATATCTTTTGGAATTGTATCTTTATCAATAGTATTGTCTATTGCAAGTGTATCACTTACATCAAAATATCTTTCATCAAGGTTATTTCTACTCACACAAATTCTGGGTAATGGTAAAGTTTTTAAACCCTCAACCAATAGATAATCAAATTCATCAAATAAAGAGATAAGTTCATCAATACTACTTGTATTTTGTTTAAATAAAGTAGTTTTATTTGGGCTTACCACTGCTACATCTGCACCTGTTTGAGAAAATTTAAAACTATCTTTTCCCTCTTTGTCAAATGTGGCTTTATCTTTTGGATCGTGTTTTATTATAGCAACTTTATATCCTCTATCTTGAAGGATATTTGATACCTTAATAATCAATGTAGTTTTACCACTGTTAGATGGTCCTGTAAATGCAATAGCTAATCTTTTCATAAATGAGATTTTATCCAAATGATGGTTAATTTATTGTAAAATGCATAAAAGAAAATATTTAAGGGTATAAATGAAAAAATTAGCAGTCCTATTTCTACTAATATCTCTATCTTTTACAGCTTGTACAAGTAAAAATGCAACAAATTATTTTAAACACGATAGTATGTATGGAAATGCTTTACAATACACAAAAAGTAATAATATTAAAACTAAAAATGAAGTTAAAGCTATATTCACAGCAACTTATTTAAATGCTATTGATGAGCAGTTTGATAGTAAAGAATATGATCAATTTATAATAGGAACATATATCAAAGATGGATATATAAATGTATATTCTTTGACTTTAAATTTTAAACGACCAGATATAAAAGAACCTTTTGATGAAAATCATCCTTTATATAATAAATTGCCTTTATATAATAAATGGGCTTCTTATCAAATAGTAAAATTTAAAAAACAAGAAGATATAAAAAAATTGGTTTTAAAAATGAAACATCTTAGTTTGGGATCGGTAAAATTAGAGTTTGAACCAAAGTAGATAATTTAATTGGATTATCTTTATTAAAATAGTTATAGTAAACATAATAGTTTGCTAAAACTTTATTTCCATATTTTCTAGTCTCTTTATATGGCACCATCTCCATACTTAAATATGGTTCAAATCTTCCACTTGTAAAATATTTTTTAGAAAAAATCTGTTTATTTACAAAACCTTCTCCTGCATTGTAAGCATAAGCTATATATAGTGGATGTTTTAATCTTGATTTTAAAGAGTTGATATGTACTTTTGCATATTTTATATTTCTATTTAGATCAAGTAGATCTGTTGTTTTAAAATCCTCTTTTAACCTACTTGCTAACTCTTTACCTAAAAATGGCATGATTTGCATGATACCAAGTGCATAAGCAGATGATACAGAACCAGCTATAAATCTGCTTTCTTGTCTAGCTATTGCATAGAGTAGGGCTTGTTTATTTATATCATCAGATTTAAACTGATCCATATATGGAGTTATAAAATAACTATTAGTATATTTTTCATATATCTCTTTTGTAAAAGCTAAAAATGGTAAAGTTTGAGGTGTATTATATATCTCTTCATAAGCTAGGTATTGTTTTAAACTTACCCCTTTTTTTGTTTGTCTAATAAGTTTAACCCAATTAAATGGATCACTTATATTAAATTCATTATTAGGTAAAGAGTTTTTAGATAATTCTATATTATAAAAAATATTTTCAAGAGGTTTTGAATTCTCTTCTTTAATTAATAAAGAATAGGTATTAATACTTCTACTATTTAAAAGATCTTCTAAATATTGATTTTCTTTAGATATTTGGTATTGCCAAAATCTAATTTTATCTTTATCAAAAGAGCTATAGGCTTTTTTATAAGAATTTTCAAGATAACCTAAAGCTAATTCTAGTTTGTTATGTCTAATTGCATTAATTGCAAGATAAAAACTTGTTTGAGAAGAATAATTTTTATCATCTATTTTTAAAATAGACTCTTGTAATTTTACTAAATCTTTATTTAGAACTATTTTACTAATACTTGATTCAAATCTTTTATCATTTTTTAATCTTTTTAAACTTCTACTTGGAATAGCATAGTTAAAATATTTACTTCTAAATACAGAACCACAGTTATTAAATACACCAAAAAATATATCTTTTGGACTTGATACAAGTTTTGTAAAAGGTATAGTTGAATTTATAATTTTTAACTCTTTAGCATATTGTGGATAGTGTGGTTTAATTCTTTCATATATTGAATCAAGATCATCATATGATAGTTTTGTTGCATCATATATACTTAACCCAACTCTTATACAATCAACAGGTTGATTTATAAGAGATTTTGTTTTAGCTCTCATACATTGTGCAACGGCATAAGTTTCATCATGATTAAATTTTTTTGCAAACTCATAAAATATTTTATTGTTCATATATTTTACTTGAGATATTGCTTCTAATGATTGTGAAGGTGTAATATTTTTTTGTTTAAGATATTGCCATATATAGAAATCTTTTGTAATAGATTTTGGTTTTTCTTTTAACCAAGATATGGTTATAACTTCATTTTGTATATTTTGAATCTCATTTGATTGTACAGCTAAATTTACTTCATTATCTACTTGTTTTATCTCATTTGAAAGAAGTAAACTAAAGCATAATAATGTACAACCAATAATTTTCATTTTAAAATCCCATAAACAATCTGCTTAAAAATGTTTCTAAAAATATTAAAGCAAAGATTAATATCATAGGAGCAAGATCCATACCACCAAATACTGTTGGAATATATCTTCTCACAAAGGCATATGCTGGTTCTGTAAGTCTATAAAGCATTTGTACTATTGGATTATACGGATCAGGTTTTACCCAGCTTAAAAGTGCAGAGATTATAATAATCCATTTGTATAGACTAACAATACCTAAAACTACAACCATAATAGAACCTACTAGTGCATTTATCATCTTATTATCTCCCCTAAATAGTTTTTTATTAGTGGATATATTTTATCCAAATCTATTCCACTATATGTTTTTGTTAATATATATCTTAATGGCTTTAAAACTGCTTTTTCATCTAAAGAAGTTTGTTTTATAATATATTTTTTAAGTTCTGTAAAATCATCTATAAAAGGTGCTGATTGTAAACATTTTTTAATTTGTTCAAATTCAGTTATAAGTTCTTTTGGAGTTGCTTTTGTATCTAAAATATTATCAATTTTTTCTTTTATCTCTTTTAGTGTACTACATTCATCAATATATATTTTTGCTAATTTACCAAAATCTTCATCTGCATATCCTATAAGTTTAGAGAATCTCATATTATCAAGCATCATCATATGTTTTTTATTTATATCTTTTAATTTTTCAAAATCAAATTTAATTTCAGTTTGTACTAATTTTTTTATATCGAACCATTCTATAGCATCTTCTAGTGTAAAGATCTCTTTAGGAGTATTATTACCTAATAAAACTAAATAATTTGCTATTGCTACAGGTAAAAAACCTTCATCTATCAACCACTTTATTGATGATGTGTTATTATCAGTATCTATATTTGAAATAGCAGGAATATGAAGATAGTTTATTGGTTTTGTATATCCTAAAGATTCTCTTATATAGATCTGTTTTGGAGTATCATCAAGATATTTTTCATCTCTTACTACAGTTGATATATCATAAAGCATATCATCAATAGCACATGAAAAGTTATATGTTGGCATCTTATCTTTTTGTAAAATAATAAAACTATCAATATCATGTGGTGCATATTCAAATTTACCTTTTAGTAAATCTGTAAATTCTATTTTTTTTATTGGTGCTTTTATTCTTACGGTAAATGGGGCTTCAGTATTCATAACAACATCATCATTTAATTTATCACATCCCCCATCATAAATATATGGTTGATTGTTCTTTTTAGCTTTTTGTTTGCTATTTTCTATCATTTCATCTGTACAAAAGCAAGAAAAAGCTTTTTTTTGCATTAATAATTGCATTGCCATTTTATGGTGTTGTTTGATATTTTCACTTTGATATACTGTACTTATATGATCTATACTAAATAAATTTAATATTTCTAAAATTTGTTTTTGTTTAGCTTCTTTATTAGTTTTATTTTGTATATCATCCATTCTTATTAATAATGGTTCATTTAATTGTTTTGATATTATGTAATTAAAAAGTGCAACACGTAGATTATTTATATTTATATCTTGTGTATTATTTGGTGCAAATCTTAGCATATACCTATTTCCTTACGATTGAAAATGATAAGTTATTTATCTCATCATGTTTTTTTATAAATTTATTTAATTTGTTCAGTGATAAATTTTGAATTTTTTCTAGTTCAATTTTTGGATAATCAAGTGGTAAACCTTTATAATATAGTTGAAAAGCTCTATTTTGTCTTTGACTTAAAGTTTCAGTTCTAAGTGGTTCACTTCCTTGTAAAAACTTTTTAGCTGATTCCAATTCTTCTTTAGTAACACCATTTTTTACAAATTTTTTAATTTCACTTTTTACAATCTCTTGAGCTTCTTTTGCACTTTCAAGTTTTGTTTGTAAATATCCTGTAAAATATGAATATGATTTATTAATAGATACCATACCATAAGCTGAATATGCCAACCCTCTTTTTACTCTTATCTCTTCCATTAATCTACTACCAAATCCACTTCCACCAAGTATAAATGAAGCAACTTTTGCAATATATACATTTTCATCATTTGAATCCATATCAAATGGTGAACCAAAGTATATATAAGCTTGTTGTGTATCTTTTAAAAGTTCTTTTGTTTGTGCTATATCTGATGCTTTTATAGTTTGTAGTTTGGATTTTTTACCTTCTGGTAAATTTTTTATAAGTTTTGTGATATCTTCTTTAATATTTTTAAATTTTACATCTCCCCCAACTACAATAATAAGATTGTTAAGAGTTAGATTTGTATTTATAAATTCTTTAATATCATTAAGTTCTATTTTGTTTATCGATTTTACTGTTCCTTTTGATGGATTTTCTAAAGGAGTGTCTTTAAATAATAAAGTTTTTAATTGATTTTTTGCAATATAATCAAAATCATTCTCTTTTCTTTGTAATCTTCCTATAGATTTTGTTTTGATTTTATTTAATGTATCTTGAGTATAATTTGGATCTTTTAATAATTGATCTAAAAGTTTCATGCCATTTTTATATTGATCTGTTAAGCTTGATAATTCTATAACTAAAGTTTCAAAGCCATGAGCAGTATGTAAACTAATAGCTTTAGATTCAAGTTTATTTGCAAATTTAATTGATCCTAGTTTTTTTGTTCCTTCATTTAGAAGTGAACATGTTGTATCACATAATCCGCTTTTATTTTTATCTTGTATATAACCACTATTTTGAAAAACTAATTGTAAATTAAATGTTGGTAATGTTGTTTGTTTTTCAAAAATTACTGGAATTTGTTTATTATTTATTGTAATATGCTTTATTATTGCACTCACTAAAAGTCCTTGTATTGTAAATATTGTTAATAAAATTTTAAACATTTTAGAATCTCTCTAAAATATTATATGCAGTATCTCTTTTTGCTGGATTTTCACCAATATCTTTGATAAGTGAAATCATCTCATTTTGGTTCATACAGTTTGTAGCTCCAGCAGCTGCTACAACATTTTCTTCCATCATAGTACTTCCTAGATCATTTGCCCCAAATTTTAAAGCAAGTTGACCTATATAGCTACCTTGAGTTACCCAAGAACTTTGTATATTTGGAATATTATCAAAATATAATCTAGCAACTGCAAGAAGTCTTAAATATCTATTTGATGATTGTGGAGAGATATCAGGTATTTGTTCTATAAGTTTTGTGTTTCCAGATTGAAAACTCCACATAATAAATGCTCTAAACCCACCAGTTTCATCTTGTAAGTCTCTTACTTTTTCCCAGTGCTCTACAATTTCTTGATCTGTTTCAACTGTACCAAACATCATAGTTGCAGTTGATTTTATATCAACTTTGTGTGCTTGTCTATGAACATCGATCCATTTTGCAGCATCTAATTTTTTAGGAGCAATTATATCTCTTACTCTATCACTTAAAATTTCAGCTCCTGCTCCAGGAATAGAGCTCAAACCTTTTGCTTTTAGTCTAATTAGAACTTCAGTATATGAAAGTTTTGATATCTTAGCTATATAATCTATTTCAATAGCAGAAAACCCGTGAATTGTTATTTGTGGATATTTTGTTGAGATATGTTCCACCAGATCTTCATACCAATCAATTTTTAACTGAGGATGAACACCCCCTTGAAATAAAATTTGAGTTCCACCAATCTCTAATAGTTCTTCAATTTTCTCATCAATTTGTTCGTAAGTTAAGATATAAGCATCATCATCTTTGCCATGTCTATAAAAGGCACAAAATTTACAATCTACCCAACATACATTTGTATAATTAATATTTCTATCAACTATAAATGTAGTTGTTTTCTTAGGATGCATTATAGCTTTTTTTTGTGAAGCTAAATCTCCTAATTCAATTAAAGAAGCATTCTTGATTAAATTAAGTGCTTCATCATTTGTAAGTCTTTTGCTAAGATCAATACTCATACTAGAATTTTCCACCTAGGTTAAATTCAAAGCTTGATGTTTCATCACCAGGTTTATCATCAAGTGGTTGAGAGAATATAAATTGTATTGGACCAACTGGAGATTGCCAAGAAATAAGTGCACCAGCACCAGATCTTTTTATTTCACTAAAACTACTTTCACCAATCATCCCATAATCATAAAATAATGCCCATCTCATTTTTGCAGAATCAATTAAAGGAAAACTAAGTTCAATTGCATTCGTAAATGATCTTGTATATGGTTTTGCTCCATCAGCTGGACCAAATGAATAAGACTTATAACCTCTAAGAGATCTAGGACCTCCCATATATAAACTACTTCCTTCTGGTAAGTATCCTTTATCCTCAATTGCATTTATATCGGCTCTATATCTAATAATCCAATCATGTTCTATTAAATCTTCAAGACCATAAAAATATTTAAAGCTTGTAGAACTTTTTAAAAATTTTGTATCTCCACCAACACCAGCATATTCTAAAGAAGTTCTAGCAATGATACCTTTTCTTGGTAGATAGTAATCATCTGTATTGTTAAATGATATATATGGAGTTATTGAACTATGAATATAATCTTTATTTGTTTTTACTGTAGGTGCTACTACATTAGTATAAGTTTCTTCAATATTTTCTAGTTTATATGTTGCTCCAACTCTTGTATGTCTAGTTAGTGCTTTACCCATACCAATTGACATACCTAAAGTTTTCTTTTCCAAGTCGTAATTAGAATAGTCTATCTCTTGAGATTGTTTGTATGCAGCAATTGAACCACTATATTCACTATCATTTATTGCTGGATTTGCTAAAGATAAAGAAAAATTTTGTTTTCTTTTTGACCAATCAATTGATACTCCAAGATTAAGCCCAGATCCAAATATATTTCTATCATTTATAGAAGCATTTATCATCATACCATCATAACTTCCATAACCACCACCAACAATTAAATTACCAGTTTGTGCTTCAGTTACTTTTACAATTAAATCCATTGTATTATTTGTAAGTCTTTTTTTCTCTATAATTGCTTTTTCAAAGAATCCACTTCTTTGTAATGCTCCAATTGAATCAGTATAGTCTGTTTCATTATAAAGATCTTGAGGTGCTAAAAATACATTTCTTCTAATAACTCTATCAAGAGTTCTACTGTTTCCACTAATGATTACATCATTTATAAATACTTTATCTCCTGGAAGTACATTATAAACTATATCTGCAGTCCCATTTTCTGTATTTTTTTGTATATCGTATCTAATTTGAGCAAATGCATAACCTTTGTTGGCTACTTGTGTTTGAATATACTTTTGATCTTTTCTTAATCTTTTTACATTAAAGACTTTACCTTTTTTTAGTAATAATTCAGGGTAAAGATCTTTTGGATTAACAATCTCTTCATCTACATAAATTTTGATATCATTAATTCTATATTGTTTTCCTTCATCTATGAAGAAATCAAGATTTGCATTTGCACTATTAAAATCAACTTTTAAAAATGGTTCTTTGATTTGTGCATCAAGATAACCATTTTCTAAATATATTTCTTTAATTCGTAAATGATCATATTGAAGTTGATCAAGTTTTAATTCACCGTCATTTTGTCCAAACCACCATGTGATAAAGTCTTCCTCTTTATTTGCAGTACCTGGTTCGAAATCACCTTCATCAAGCTCTTTAGCTCCATTGTAGTTTACTTTTTTTATAAGGATTTTATCACCTTTTCTTACATTAAATGTAACAGCAACACTATGGTCATTAAGGTTTGTAATATCTGCTTCCACAACAGAATCAATATATCCCTCTTTTTTAAGTTCATTTAGTAATGACTCTTTTGCTAACGCAATTCTTTTTTTAGAGTACATATTACCTTTTCTGATTCCCATACTAGAAAGAAGCATATCTATATCTTCTTTTCTTGTTTTGTATCCTTCAATATCAATTTGTGCAATAGATGGTTTTTCTTTAAAATCTAATATTAAAGCACCATTATTATTTTGAACAGTAATATTATCAAAATAACCAAATCTATAGAATTTTTTGATAGCTTTATTTAGTTTTCTTGTATCTATTTCGTCTCCAACATGCATATTAAGCGTTTCATTTGCAATATCTGGTGAAATCTTAGACAAATTTAGAAATTGAATGTCTGTTATATCTTGAGCTAAAAGTAATGTACTAAAAAGTAAAGAACTTGCAATTATTTGTTTTTTCAAAAGGTATCCTTATATTTTGTGGAATTAATCATAATAGGATATCTAAAAAAGCATTAACCATACTTTAATTTACGCTATATTTTGGTATATTTTGATAAAATACGCACAATAAATAACAAGGATAAAATGTGGTTGTAGGTATAGTTGGATTAGGTTTAATGGGTGGATCTTTTGCAAAAGCTTTAAAAAAATATAATTTAGTAACAAAAGTAGTGGGTTATGATCATAATATTTCACATCAAAATGAAGCATTAAGTTTAGGTTTTATTGATGAAATTGTTGATTTTGAAAATCTAAAAAAATCTGATTTAATAGTTCTAACTATACCAGTTGATGCTATAATAGAATTTAATAAACAATTAAAAGATTTACAAAATAGTACTACAGTTATTGACTTTGGAAGTACCAAACATATGATTGTAGAACAGCTCCCAAGTGAATTAAAATCACAATATATCCCTGCACACCCTATGACAGGAACTGAAAAATTTGGTCCAAGTGCAGCTATTGATAATTTATATGAAGATAAAACTATTGTTTTATGTGATTTGGATTATGTGGAAGAATTGCATAAAAATAGGGTAGTTAAAATATTTGAAACTATAGGTATGAAGATAGTTTATATGGACTCATCAGATCATGATGTTCATGCTTGTTTTATGTCTCATTTACCTCATGCTATATCATTTTCACTTGCAACAACTGTTATGTCTCATCAAGATCCAAATAGTATAATAGCTTTGGCTGCAGGTGGATTTAAAGATATGAGTAGAATTGCAAAATCATCACCCCATATGTGGAGTGATATTTTTAGACAAAATAGGAAGAATCTTTTACACTCTATTGATCTATTTCAATCTCAAATGAATTATGCAAAGAAACTTATTGAAGATGAGGATTATGAAAAGTTATCTTCTTGGATGCAAAAAGCTAATACCCTTCATGATATTTTATAGCTTCATGTACTTTTATAGCTTGATTATGTTCAAAGACATCATGACATCTAACAATACTTGCACCTTTATTTAGTGCATCAAGATGAATAGCTAGTGTTCCAGACAGTCTTTGAATTGGCTGGGATGCAGATATCATATTTATCATAGATTTTCTACTAGCACCTATTAGAAGTTCATAACCGAAGTGTTTAAAATGTTCATGGTTTTGCAGTAGTGTAAGATTATGATCCAAAGTTTTTCCAAATCCAATACCAACATCTAGTATAATCTTTGATATACCAAAACTTTTTGCTTTTTTGATTCGTTGTGTAAAAAAATCATCAATATCTAAAATAATATTTTCATAAGATGGATTTTTTTGCATATCTTTTGGCGTACCTTGCATATGCATTAATACAACTGTCGCATCATATTTTGCAACTAGTTTTGCAACTTTATTATTTTGAAGTGCAGTTATATCATTTACTATTTTAAATCCAGATTTTAAAGCCTCTTTTATAACTAGTGGTTCATAAGAGTCTATAGAAAAATCTACTTTTTTATAAAGTTTATTTTTTTTAATAGCTTTTAAAATTGGTAAAACTCTTTTTAATTCATCTTTTGGTGACACTGCTTTTGTACCAGGGGCTGAAGATACTGCACCAATATCTATAATATTTGCACCATCATCTATCATTTTATTTATTTGACTTATTGCATCATCTTGCATAAATCTGCTTTTTGAATAAAAACTATCATCATTTGCATTGATTACACCCATTATTTTAGTTTTATTTGTTTTTTTGGGTAAAAAACTTTTTAGATGAAGTGCTAAATTCTTTAATCCAAAAGGTTGCATAAGCTCTTTTTTACTTAATATCTCAAAGTGTTTGGTAGTTCCTACTAAAATGGCATCTACATATTGCTGTTTTGCCAATATTGTACCTCTTGGTACTGCTAAATCTGCACCAATACTTAAAGCATCTTGCTTTAGTATATTTGCTGCACCTACATGTAGATCTTTTATATACAAAATATGAGTATTTGTTTTTTTGGATATTATTTTGGCACCATAAGTTTCACAACCTAATTGCTCAAAAAGTTTTTTTGTATCATTTGGTGAAATTTTAAAAAAGTTCATTTTTAATGCCTATACTTTATTTTTTGATTGAATTAGTGTTAAAAGTATTGTTGTAAGTAGATTTATTGGTCTTGAGTTTAATTCATTTAATTTCATAGCTTGTGAAAATACTTGTAACTCTTTTGTATTTAATTTTATATTTTGTTCATTTATTTTATATAGTATTGATTCTATCATCACTTTTAATTCAGATTTTGTGATTTTTTGGTGTTTTTTTAAAAAATCATAAACCTGCTTTAAATCCAAAGTTTTAAAATCTAATTCACAAGATTTTACTTTTGTATGTTGCTTTAGATATTTGTATGGCATTCTGGATAAAATAGTAGGTAGTAGTGAAGATTTTGATGTTGTAATTATAATAAAAACGATATTTTTAGGTGGTTCTTCAAGTAGCTTTAGAAGTGAATTTTGAGCTTCATTTCTAAAACTACCTCCACATATGATGATATATTTTATCTCATTAGTAGCTATATATGCTTCTTTTATGGCTTGCTGAGCTTGAGCTAATTGAAATTCATCTTTTTCTTGATTTTTTATTACTCGTGTATGATGTTTTGGTAAAGTTGGTATTAGTTCATTTAAAGTTTGATCTATATCATTTACAATTAAAATTTGTGATTTCATCTTAGACTCTTTTTATAGATGTACATCAATTTGAGCAAATAAAGCTGCACTTAAAGTTTTATTATATAGATGATACATCTGTAATAGTTTCATATCTAAAGCTTCATCACTACTTCTTAGATAGAAGCTGTTTTGTAACTCTTCATCTAATACCCAAAGAAAAGACTTTTTATGTACTTTTGCAATAGTTGCAAGTTTATTTTGACTTTTCCCTATATACCAAAAACAATATCCATTAGGAAAAGAGATATTTAACATATCTGTTACAAGTGAAATATTTTCATCAGATTGCATATTAAATAGTTTTTTACCTAAAGATCTATAGTCATAAAAAGGAAGATATGGTCTATTATTTTTATTTTGATTTATATTTGTCATAATATATTCTAAAAACCATTCTCTATCCTCATCTGTTATAACTATTACAGTACAATCTTTATCTAGTATATTTGAGATAGATTTTGCTACTAATGGGATCCATTCATATTTTTTCTCTTCTAACCAAGGAGATAGAAGTCTATCTTCTCTAATTGTATTAATGGTCCAGTTAGTAAACTCTTGCATAAATTAAGCCTGTTTATCTAAATCATAAGCACTATGAAGTGATCTTACTGCTAATTCTGCATATTTTTCTTCAATAATCATAGAGATTTTAATCTCACTTGTACTTATGATTCTTATATTAATATTTTCTTGAGCCAAAGTTGAAAAAGCTTTAGATGCAACACCCGTATGTGATTTCATACCAACACCTACAATTGAAACTTTACATATAGCATCATTGTAATCTATTCTTTGAGAATCATCTTCAAAAGAGTTCATTACATCTTTTGTTTTTTCAATGTCATCAGTTGGAACAGTAAAGTCTAAATCCGTTTTTCCATCAACTCCTACAGTTTGCACTATCATATCTACATTGATATTTTTATCAGCTAAACTTGTAAAAATAGATGCTGCAATCCCTGGTTTGTCAATTACGCCATACATTCCAACTCGAATTTGATTTTTATCTAAAGCTATACCACTAACTACTGGTTGTTCCATAATATTTTCTTCCTTTGTTATTAATGTCCCTGAAATTTCAGGAGTAAAACTACTTCTTGATACTAAATTTACATTTAGTTTCTTTGCCATCTCTACACTTCTATTTTGTAAAACTTTTGCTCCTGATGAACTAAGTTCTAACATCTCATCATATGAGATCATGTTAAGTTTAGTTGCTTTTGGTTCAATTCTTGGATCTGTAGTATATATACCATCTACATCTGTGTATATTTCACAAAGATCAGCTTTAATAGCACCAGCAATTGCAACAGCAGTTAAGTCACTTCCACCTCTACCTAAAGTTGAAACTCTATTTGTAGATTTAGTTATACCTTGAAAACCAGCAACTATAATAATCTTTCCACTTTGTAATACATCTTTCATATGTTGTGTATTAATATTTTCAATTCTTGCTTTTGTGTGGGCTTCATTAGTGATAATCCCAGCTTCTCTTCCACTCATAGATGTAGCTGGATAACCTTGATCGTTTAATGCAATAGAAAGTAGGGCAGATGTTACTCTTTCCCCTGAACTTAAAAGCATATCCATTTCTGTTTCATTTGGAGTTGATGAAAAATGATTAGCATAATCTATTAATTTATTTGTTTCACCACTCATAGCTGAAACTACAGCAATTATATCATCACCTTCATCTCTTATGTTTTTTATGATATTTGCAACATTTTGTATTCTTTCAAGAGTACCTACACTTGTACCACCAAATTTTAAAACTTTTAACATTAAATATATCCCTCGTTTTTAAAGTATCGTAAGACCTGTTTATAAACAGTTCTTTTAAAAAATGTAATATAATCATAAATATTTTTAGTCTCTACAAATTTATATTGACTAAATTCTGGTGTATGATGTGTATTTATATCTATTTTCGCATTTTTTCCTAGTTTAACTAAATAATATCTTTGTCTTTGCCCATCATATGGTCTCATTTTTTGTGCAATAGCTGGTGGAAAATCATAACTTACCCAATCAGGGTATTCAGCTATGATTGTTACATCATTTGTCCCTATCTCTTCATCTAGCTCTCTAAATAAAGCTTCTTTAGGTGTCTCACCTTTGTCAATTCCACCTTGTGGAAATTGCCAAGCATTTCCAATGTCAGAACGACTTGCAATTAAAATTTCACATTTATGAGGGTATTTATTTGACAAAACAATTGCAGCTACATTTGGTCTGTAGTTTTTTTCTTTTTTTGTTGTCTCTTTATTTGCCATTAATCTATTTACCTCTATAATTCCAAAAAACTTGGAACAATTTTATTGGGATTGTATCTAAAAAGGGATTAAAAATTGCTTCTATATATACATATTCCATTTTGTGATTCTAAGTGTCATTATTGTGCATTTAATTCATATACTGACAGATTTCATTTAAAATCAATTTACATGAAAGCATTAATCAAACAATTGAAATTTGAACTTAAAAAAAATATAGATAATAGTGATAATTTTATTGAAACTATTTTTATAGGAGGAGGCACTCCAAGTACTATAAAAATTGAAGAATATAAAGAATTATTTAAAGTTTTATCCCCCTATATAACTGATACAAAAGAGATAACTATTGAAGCCAATCCAAACTCAGCATCAAAGCAATGGTTGGAGGGTATTTTTGATCTAGGAATTAATAGAATTAGTTTTGGAGTACAAAGTTTTAATGATGAAAAATTAAAATTTTTAAATAGATCGCATAATAGTAATATGGCTATAAGTGCTATACAAAATGCATCTTGTATAGGTTTTAATCA
Organism: uncultured Arcobacteraceae bacterium; assembly: GCA_964486745.1. GTDB lineage: Bacteria > Campylobacterota > Campylobacteria > Campylobacterales > Arcobacteraceae > JAYEFX01. The sequence goes on along the minus strand of CAZAOJ010000014.1, from coordinate 11,816 downwards.
TATTAACTGTGATATAATATATGGAACAGCACTTGACACTAAAGAGTTGCTTTTAAATGATTTAAGTATTGTAGAAACTTTACCTATAGATCACATAAGTGCATATGATTTAACTATTGAAGAGGGTACTTTATTCTATAACAAACCTGAAGTAAAAAAAGAGAGTTTAAAATTAGCAAATTTATTGTTTGAAGAATTAAAAAATCAAGGTTTTAATCAATATGAAATCTCAAACTTTTCTAAAAATGATGAAGCGTGTTCTAAACATAATCTTGGGTATTGGCAATATAAACCATATCTAGGAATTGGAACTGGTGCGGTTGGTTGCGTAAATAATGTACGCTTTTATCCCTCTAAAAGTATTGAACAATATATATCTAACCCTATGGAATATGATAAAGAAATTTTAAGTGATGAAGATATAAGAATAGAGAAGATTCTTTTAGGTTTTAGATCTAAAATAGGTGTTGAATTATCTTTATTTTCTAATAATGAATTAACTAAAATAAAGTATCTAACGGATGAAAATAAGTTAACAATTAAAGATAATTTTATATATAACAATGATTATTTACTTGCAGATGAGATAGCTTTATACATAACACAAGAATTATAAATTTTTTTTATGGTACAATGGGAAAAATTTACAATATTTTAAAGGTATACATTATATGTTATTTACAGACTTAGGCTTAAATAAGCCAATTTTAAAAGCTATTAAAGAGCAAGGTTATACAACGCCTACTCCAATACAAGCAAAAGCGATTCCAATTATTTTAGCTAAAAAAGATGTTTTAGCTTCAGCTCAAACAGGTACAGGAAAAACAGCAGGTTTTACTTTACCATTATTACAACAATTAAGTAATAAAAAACATTCTGATACAAAGCATTATGTTCAAGCATTGGTTTTAACTCCCACAAGAGAATTAGCAGCACAAGTTGCACAAAGCGTAGAGGTTTATGGGAAATATCTTCCTTTTAAATCTGCAGTTATTTTTGGAGGAGTTGGAATAAACCCTCAAAAAGCAGTTTTAAGAAAAGGTGTTGATATAGTTATAGCAACACCAGGGCGTTTATTAGACCTTGTATCACAAGGTGCTTGTGATTTAACTAGAGTAGAGCATCTAATCTTAGATGAAGCAGATAGAATGCTTGATATGGGTTTTATTCATGATATTAAAAAGATTTTAGCAATATTACCAAAACATAGACAAAATCTTCTATTTTCAGCTACATTTTCAAATGATATTAAAAAGTTAGCAAACTCTTTACTAAGAGACCCACAGTTAATAGAAGTGGCAAAACAAAATACTACATCAACGCAAGTTAAACAGATAATTCACCCAGTAGATAAATCAAGAAAAAGAGAGTTGTTATCAAAACTTATACTTGATGGTAATTGGAAACAGGTTTTGGTATTTACTAGAACAAAACATGGTGCAAATAAATTAAGTAAACAGCTTGATATGGATGGTATTAAAAGTGCAGCAATTCATGGTAATAAAAGTCAAGGTGCAAGAACAAAAGCTTTAGCTGATTTTAAAGCAGGAGATATAAGAGTATTGGTTGCAACAGATATAGCAGCACGTGGTATAGATATAGATCAATTGCCACATGTAGTTAATTATGAATTACCAAATGTTGCAGAAGACTATGTACATAGAATTGGAAGAACAGGACGAGCTAGTAGTCAAGGAGTTGCATTATCTTTAGTATGTATTGATGAAAAAGATTATTTGTATGGTATCGAAAAACTTACAAAACAAAAGATTAAAAAAGTAATCATTGATGGGTTTGAACCAGATCCAAGAATAAAACCAGAACCTAAGAAAAAACCATCAAATAATAGACGAACAAAACGATCAAGATAGAAGTTTAAATACTTCTATTTTAATCATATACATCATCCATATCTAAATCATCTACAGGGATCTCTTTTAAGTGTTTTAAAGATTCTTTATTTACTTCAGACCCTTTTAAATCGTAGTTATCACCTTGATAAAATCTTTGTTCTTTTGCATATTTTTTCTCTTTTTCCATCTCTTTTTTTATTTGTTGTTCAAGTAGAAGTTTCTTTTTTGCACTAATTGCATCATCATTTGAAGCAAATAATAAACTATTGAAAATAAGAGTAAAAATTAATAGTTTTTTCATTGTTTAATCCTAAAATATAAATTTACTTATTGTAGCATAAATTTATATAATAGTTTTATTAAGCTGAAGTTATATCAAAATTTAAAACTTGTTTTGCAAAATCTACATTATAGAAAAAAAGTATTTTAAACATAAGTGAAACTTTAGTCTTTTTAGGTACAGATGAATCTAAAATATATAAGCTAAAACCCTCTAATTCTGGTTCTTTTTTTGATTTTACTGTAATTTGTACAGGTTTTAATGCTCGTATCATATTCATAGTATTTTTATAATCTTTAGGTTTTAGTCCATTTAGCATATCACCATCTTTTTCTTCTCTTCTCATAGCATCAAATAGCGATGAAAGCGTCTCTTTGTAGATAGATTTCTTCCAACTTAATACTCCTGTTGGATAATGATAAGTTGCTGTTACATTTAGTAATGGATGTGGTTTTTCTTCTTTAATATTTTCTATCATTTGTAAAAAAAAGTTTTTACCACCAATACTATTAGCATTAGCTACCAACTCTTCGTGAAGTTTTTGTTTTTGTTCGTTTGTTAAATCGTTAAAATGCATATTATTTCCTTATTCGCAATTATATCTAAAAATTAAATTTTTTAGTGCTTTTTGTTTATCTATATTTTCATAACTCTTTGGATTGTCTAATTGTTGTATAAATTTAAAGTTACTATTATGCTCTTTAAATAGGTCTTTTATAAACTCTATATCCAACTCTGGAGCATTTAAAGCACTTAATACTGTACAATCACAAGAAGCTAAATCGCCTAATCTTTTGATGATTTTTACATAGTCTTTTGTTGCAGCAAAACTTCCTTTTTGAAATGATGGTGGATCTATAATTATTAGATCATAAGGAGCATATTTTTTAATTTTACTCCAAGATTTTAGTATATTGTATGGTAAAAAGTGTATATTCTTTGTATCTTGATCATTTAGATGATGATTTTTTCTTCCAATACTCAAAGCTTGTTTTGACATATCTACATTTACTACTTGCTTTGCAGCAGCACTTTTGGCACATACTGAAAAAGCGCAAGTGTATGAAAATAGATTTAGTATATTTTTATCTTTTGCATTTTTTAATATATATTCTCTTCCATTTTTCATATCACCAAAAAAGCCTATATTTTGATTTTGCATAAAGTTTAGTTGATATTTTAGATCATGTTCATATACATAGCACTTATTTGGAAGTTCTCCATATACTATCTTTGAAGGGGCTTTTTGTTCAAATCTATTTTGTACAATAATGCATTGCCAAATATTTTTATTATAAAGAGTTTGTAAAAAGCTATCTAAGTGATTTTTGTGTTCAAGTGATGGGGCTTTGTATAAAGAGACAAATAATACTTTATCAATAGAATCTATACATAAATACTCAAATCCACTATATAAACCACCTCTACCATGAAAAATACGCTTAAAATCTTTGTTTATATTTTGAATATTTTTTAATACAATTGGCTCAATATCTATAAATTTCATATCCATTTTAATCATCCAACTCCAATATTCTTCCAGCTCCACCACTTATATAGTTTTGTTTGAAATTCTCTTTATAAAGTTTTATAGCTAAATCACCTGTACAATGTGTTGGTAATACTTTATTTACACCTAAATCTTTTAAATTTTTAATAGAATTCAATATATAAGCTTCATTTTTGTGTAATAGGTGAAACCCACCTATTGCAAATTTTATATCTTTATTTATAACTTTTTTTGCTATTTGTGTAATATTTTCAATACCAAAATGTCCACATCCTGTGATCACTTTTGGGTAGCTGTCATCTATAATCATAGATTGTTCTGGTGTTTCATCACCTAAAATTCCTGTAGTATAGATATATTCAAAAAGTTTTTGAGGTTTTTTACCACATATAATAACCTCTTTGGTAAGCATTTTTAGATCATCTATTAAAAATTTTGATAAAGAAGATGGTACTATTAGTGTAATATTACTGTTTAATTCTAAAATAGAATCTATACCACCTATATGATCCCAGTGAGAATGAGTAATAAAAATATATTTTATAGATTTTATATCAATATTTAGTTGTTTTATATTGCTTAATAAAATTCTTCCATTACTTCCTGTATCAAATAGCAAATTGTATTTTTCAAAATATGCACTAAATCCCCAAAGTGACACACATGAGTTGTTATGATTATAGTTGTCAAATAATATTTTCATCATTTTATAGATACCTTTTTTTTAAATTTAAATATGTCACAGTTGCAATACCAGAACTTCCTAATATCATAGCCATCACTACCATTTGATATCTTACAGCTATAAGTGGATCAACTCCTGATAGTATCTGTCCTGTCATCATTCCTGGAAGTGAGACTAAACCTACTGCTAAAAATGCGTTTATACTAGGTATTAAAGCAGATTTAAAAGCTATATTTCTGGCTTTTATATAGCTGTTGTGTTGAATCTCTTTTTCAAATCTTTCAGCTGCAATTGATACTGCATTCATACAATTTGCATATATCATACCTGCAATTGGTATTACATATCTTGGCTCGTAAAAGTTATTTAGATCCAAAACAAATTCAATTACTAGTAAAAGATTGATACTTCCACCAAAGGCTATAGAGATAAATATTGGCCAATATGATTTAAAAGTTTTGGTTTGTAAATTACGCAGAGTTATAAAACTAGACATAGTTATCATTATCAATATAATAGCTGTACCTATTAAATATGATCTGTTTTCAAAAATATAAATAAGAATATAACCAATAAGTAAAAGCTGGATTATCATTCTTAGTGTAGCATATATTATCTCTTTGCCATTATCTAGCCAATTGTGATAAAAATATCCAACAACAACCAAAGGTAATAGCATATATAAAAGGTTTGGTATTGGTATTAGTTGCATCAATTATTCTTTATTTAAAAAATCTGAGATATTTTTATATAAAAATTGATTAGTAATAATAGTACCATGTGTAGTATTTGAAATAGTTTTTACTATTGTGTTATCTTTTTTTAGATGTTTTATTAGATTGTTTGCATATTTATGTGGTACTACTTTATCACTGCTTGCACGTAAAACCAAAATATTAGATTTTATATTTGCTATATATTGCAATGAATTAAAAGGATCTTTTATAAGAAGTGATATAGGAAATATGGGATATCTTCCTTGTGCTACATTTGTAATACTATCATAAGGTGTGATTAATACTAGATTTCTAATATCTTTTTTGGAAGCTGTATAGATAGCTACACCTGTACCTAAGCTTCTTCCAATTGTAGATATATTTTGATGATTTGGTTTTATTTTATTATATACAAATATTGCATTGTCAAATATATTTTTTTGAGATAATTCCCCTTTGCTATTTCCATATTGTGGGTAATAGAGCATATAAATAGTATGATTTGGAAAATTTATTTTAAAATATGGTGCAGTTTGACTTATATCTTCTGCATTTCCACCAAAGTATAGTATAGCATCATTTTTACCTTGGTTTAGTACTAAAACATCTATTTTTTCATTTTCTTGTTTTAATACAATCTCTTTAAAAGTGTGATTTTTTTTAGTTTGAGGAAAAAATAGTAAATCTCGTTGATAAAAATATAAAATAGCTATCATCACAAGATATATTAAAATAGATAATTTAATTAGATTTTTGAGTATCTTTTGCATTTTGTTCTCTAAGTTTATCTTTTTTACTTTTTCTTTTGCCTTTTATTGGTGGGTTTCCTTTTTGTTTAATAGGTGCATTACCTGTTAGCTCAAACCCTTTTATTTGTTGTGGTTTTAGATCTAATTTACATTTTTTTTGTATTAGATTAAAGTGATCAATATCTTCATGATCTATAAATGATATAGCAGTTCCTTTTTTCCCTGCTCTTGCTGTTCTTCCTATACGGTGTATATATGTAGTAGGACCTCTTGGAAGATCAAAGTTTACTACACATGATATATCATCTATATCTAGTCCTCTTGAAGCGATATCTGTACAAAAAAGTATATTTAGTTTACCATTTTTAAATTCATCAAGTGTGATAATTCTCTCTTCTTGAAAAAGATCACCATGAAAAGAATCAGCTTTAAATCCATATTTTCTAAATTTTACAGCTATATTATCCGCAGCTCTTTTATTTGCCATAAAAACAATAGTTTTTTCCCAATTATTTGTTTTTAGAAGATGTCGAAGCAAAGCAGAGCGATTGTGTTTGTTTACATTTATTGCTATTTGTTCAATATTATCTAAAGTAGGTGATTGTTCATCATCTATAGATACCTCAATAGCATCAGTAGTAATATGTTTTGCAATATCTAGCATCTTTGGTGGATATGTAGCACTAAACATAAGATTTTGTCTTTTTTGTGGAAGTTGTTTTAAAATTTGTTCAAGTTCTACTGCAAATCCTAAATCAAGCATTTTATCTGCTTCATCTAATACAAAAAACTTTAAATGTGATAAATTAATTTGCTTTTTATCAATGATATCAAGAAGTCGCCCTGATGTTGCTACAACTATATGTGATCCTTTTTGTATATCGTATAGTTGTTGGGATATCCCTTGTCCACCTATTAGACTTACTACTTTTGGTTTATATGTAAAATCTTTTGAGAATTGTGTAAACTCATTTGCAACTTGTAGTGTAAGCTCTCTTGTGGGAGTTAGTATCAAAGCTTGGATTTTTGCTTTACCTTGCTTAATATCTTGAGAGAAAAGCTCAAGTATAGGCAAAACAAAACTTGCAGTTTTTCCACTTCCTGTTTGTGCTTTTGCCATAATATCTTTTTGTTGAAGAATTAATGGGATTACCTTTTGTTGTATAGGCGTGGGTGTAATAAAATTGCTATTTTTTATAGCGTCTTGTAGATTGTTGTTTAGATTAAAATTTAAAAATGACATTAGTATTCAAATAGCTCCATAAGTGTGTTTGATATCTCTTTGGCCTTTATTTTATCAACTCTGCCAATCCTTTTAACTATTCTTGTTTTATCTATAGTTCTAATTTGATCTAATAAAATTAGCCCATTTTTATTTTCAAATTTGATTTTTGGTCTAAAGACAAAGTCAAAACCTTTACTTGTCATAGGGGCTACTATAATAGTTTTTAATATATTTATTTCATCTGGAGAGATTACTATACAAGGTCTTGTTTTTTGTATTTCTGATCCTACAGTTGGATTTAGTTTTACTAGAACTATATCATATCTTTTTATCTCTTCTACCATACGAAATCTTCTAAGTCACTATCATCTAATAATTCATCAATTATTGCTTCATCATTGATATTTTTATTTTTAGATAAAACTTCTTTGATATTTTCTTGCCAATTTTTTCTTTTTGAATTATATACAGGTTTTAATAATAAACCATTTTCAACGACTTCCAAATCTATTTGAACATTTTCAAGATGTGCTTGTGCAATTAATGGTTTTGGTATTCTTATCCCTTGAGAATTTCCTATACGAGTAAGCATTGTCATAATTAACTCCAATAATTTATTGGTGTAATTATATTGTAATAACTTATTAAAGTCAAGGTTTAATAAATTTAAAAACACCTATTTGTATTGTTTATCACATTTGATATATCTTGTGGATATGATCTTTGAATACATAGCTGTTTTGCTGTTTTATTTATATCTTCATTGTTTAAATTTGTATCTTTTAAAATCTCTCTTGTACCATAAACACTATTTGGTAGGATATTGATATCTATTAGATTTTTTACAATTTGATCTATCATACTAAGTACAGATGAAGCTTTTACAATCTCACATCTAGCATATGTATCACCCTCAAATGATACATCAGCTGTGCGAAGATTTGATTTTGTTCCAGGTATTTGTTGTGCTCCAAAAAGTGGTTTTGAAGCTACTTTTACATTTTGAAATGTTGGTATATACTGTTTTATATGCTCTATTGCTTTATTTGTTCTATTTTGTATCTCTTTTTTATCCCAGCTTTTTTCAATCATATCTAAAAAAATGTCATCAAGTTTTGCATAAGAGCTAGAAGCAGTAGATTTTACAAGTCCATTTTCAAATAGTGTAATATCTTGTGTCATACCGTGAATTTGAAAATGACCATTTGGATATGGTGTAAACTGAGCCATCCCCTGAGGTGTACCTCTTAATCCATGAAATATAATTTCAGGCCAAACTTCCTTGCAATCATCCCATTGTGTAACATATGCAGCTTTAAACTCTACCATTCTTGTTTGTTTAAATCCAAGCATATCATCTATAATACCTGTTTTAAAACCTGCAGCGTTTATAATGTAGTCATAAGATGATGTTGTTGTTTTATCATCTGTTTTAAAAGTGATGTCATATCTATTTTGATTTTGTTTTATATTGATTACTTTGGTATTTGTTTTTAGTGTGGCATTTTTTATACTGTTTAGGTGCAGTGTTGCAATAGAAGCTAATCTAAATATATTCAATCCATACTCTTGTACTACGATTAAAGGAAATTTTAGCTTGTCTAAATCTACATTTTTGGCTATATTTACTATCCAGTCATCAAAACAGTTGGCTTCTTTTACTATATCATTTTGTTTTAAAGCTATAAGTTGCTCTTTTGAGTATAGTTTGTAGGAATCATCACTTTTACATAATACTTGATTTGAGCTATCCTCTTGGATAAGTTTCTTATATTCATTTTTTAAAAATTCCAATCTTTCAAAAAAATCTTCTGGATCATCTTCATAAGATTTTGGTATAGCTATAACTGTAGGTCTAAAATCAATCGAATCTGGGTAAAATTTTAATAAATCAATAGACTCTTTAAGCAATATTTTACACTCTTCATTTGATATATCTGGATATAAATTTCCACCAGCATGTAGATGACAAATAGGTGGACCACTGATAATTGAACTGTTTTGCTCAAAAATAGTTACATCAAGACCAAGTTTTGATAAATATAAAGCTGCACTAGACCCAGCAACTCCAGCACCTATAATTGCTATTTTTGCATCTTTGTTCATTTTATAAACTTTTTAAAATATCTTTAAAACTATCTACAGTTATAGTTGGGTTAAATTCATTTATATCTTGATCATAATTATATCCATAAGATACTGCAATACTTTGCATTTTTGCACTGTTTGCAGCTTGGATATCGTTTTTTGAATCACCTATCATAATAGCATTTTCAACTTCTACACTAAATCTTTCACATACATGAAGAAGTGGCTTTGGATGAGGTTTTTTTACTTCAAGTGAGTTTGCACCAACACTGTAGCTAAATAGATCTTCTATACCAAGAGCACTTAAGATTGGTTCTATAAATTCATAAGGTTTATTTGTAACAATACTTAAAATATAGTTTTTCTCTTTTAATGCATAAAGTGTGTGTTCTACCCCATCATACATTTTTGTTTTTACACATAAGTTTTGTGCGTAGTGTTTTAAAAATATTAATAGTGCTTTTTCAAAATACTCTTCAGATATAGTTTCATCTATGATACTGCTAGAACTTAATGCTCTTTTTACTAGAGTTGAAGCTCCATTTCCAACCCAAGATCTAATAGTATCTTCATCAAATGTATCTTTATCTAAACTTTGCAACATATGATTTACACTACTAGCTAAATCAGGAACACTATCTATTAGTGTGCCATCAAGATCAAATATGATTAATTCTTTATTTGTAAATTTCAAAATTATAGCCTAATATTTTTTGCGTGATTATACCAAATATCTTTTATAAATTCTTTATTTTTAAATTAAATTTCTAAATATAAGTATAACTATGATATAAATCGTTTATGACTATAAAACAAACAATAAAGAAATATTCACAATTATTAAGAGATGTTACACATATACCTCAAAAAGAGGTACAAACACTTATATTACACATTTTAGACAAAAATGTAATCTGGCTTCATCTAAATGATGATAAAGAGTTTGAGTTTGAAAAAGAGCTTGAAAAACTTGTAAAAAAAAGAGCTACACATTATCCTTTGGAGTATATCATAGGTAAAGCTTCATTTTATGGAGAGGTTTTTTTAACCAAACCAAATGTTTTAATTCCACGCCCTGAAACAGAACTACTTGTAGAAAAAGCTGCAAAAATACTTGAAGATATACCAAATGCAAAAGTGGTAGAAATAGGTACAGGAAGTGGAATTATATCAGTGATGCTTGCACTTTTAAAAGAGGATATTAGTATAGTTGCAGTTGATATCAATGATGATGCACTAATTTTGGCAAAACAAAATGCCAAAAAACATAATGTAGAGCATAAAATCAAATTTATTAAATCTGATCTATTTGAAAATGTAGAGGGTGAATTTGATATGTGTGTATCAAACCCTCCATATATAGCAGATGAGTATAAATTGCCAAAAAATGTAAAATATGAGCCATCAAATGCACTTTTTGGTGGTAGTGTAGGGGATGAGTTATTAAAAGGTATTATTGATGAGGTTGCAAATAGAGGAATTAAATATCTTTTATGTGAAATGGGGTATGATCAAAAACAGCCACTAGGTAAATATCTAGAGCAATATAAGCCTAAAAAAGTGGAGTTTTATCAAGATTATGAAAAATTTGATAGAGGGTTTGAAGTGAGGTTTAGGTAAAGATTTAACGGTTGAGTTAAACTACAAGGCGATATTTCTATTTTAAAACTTGTATAACTTAAAAGTTAATTTTCAAGATAAAAGTCTAAACTATTGCTGTGTAGCCTTGTTAGTTCCTGCGATTTTTAAGTATCTTTCAATAGCCAATGAACCATGAAATACACCTAAAATATCAATATGATTTTTATCTTTAATTAAATATGCAATTCTATAATGTCCATAAAGTAAGATTCTAATTTCTTTATTATCTTCATTTTCATAAATATATCCAATTTGTGAAAAAGATTTTAAAATTTGAACTTTACTATAAATATCATTAACGACTTTTTTGCTATTTTTGGATTATCCTCTGCAATATAGTCATGTATATCTTTTAGCCAAAGTTCAGCTTCATTTGTCCAATTAATCCCTACCATTGACTAATTTTTTTCTTCATATCTTCATTTGATATAGTGTTGCCATTTTTTGAATCTTCCAAACCATTTTTTATCATTCTATCAAATATTAATTCTCTAATAATTTCATCATAAGATGAATCTTGTGGTAAAGTTTCAATAACTTTTTTTGCTTCTATTATTGGTGCTGTCATTGAGTCATCCTTTGAATTATTTGCATTTCTTAAATTAAATTATACAATTCTTTTGCTTTAAAACTATTCAATAAATCTAAATTTACTTTATTCTTATATGTTGATGTCCAAATAATATTATGTTTGTGTTTTTGCCATATTGTTATGAATTTCTACTGTTTTACCTTTTGTTCTTGAAACACCAAAAAATAAATTAATATTAGGATATTTTTCATATAAGATATTTAAGTCTTTATTCAAATTCTTCCCATTTTGTTTTTCTAAAGTATTTGTAATTATCAAATGCTTCACCTACTGTTATTGAATTATCAAAGTTCAAAGTACCATTTTTAACCGTATTAACATTTCCACCATTTATCAATGTTTGCATTGTAAAAGCACTTAATAATGTTAATATTTTTCTAATGTTTCGATTATTATATCTAATGGTTTATGAAAAATTTCTAGTAAATCAAATTCATTTTCTTGTAATTCAAATGCTAATTTTTCAATAGGTGGATT
>CAZAOJ010000013.1:0-41705 GCA_964486745.1 uncultured Arcobacteraceae bacterium | reverse complement strand
TGTTTTACCAAGCATTGGGTTAAGCCCTTTGGAATCTATCGATCCCTACTTATCTATAGTGCAAGTATGACACAACATTTCTTAATATTAGCTTATTAATATAAGTCTATATATTGTTATTTTTTATACTAAAAAAGGCTTCAAGTGATTACTTGAAGCCTTTTTAACATTTTTTCACAGAAATGTATATCGTAAAATTAAAATTTTACTCTATCAACTTTTACTATTGTAAAAGTCTTAAAACATTTTCACAGAAACGTTCTACGTAGCGCTTACGCTACTAATCCTAGACTATTGAAGTAGTCTAAGAACGTTTTGTTGAACTTGATTAGCTTGACTCATTGCATAAGTCCCTGCTTGAGATACTATATTTTGTTTATTAAAATTCGCAGACTCTGCAGCATAATCAACATCTCTAATTACTGATTCTGCTGCTTTAATATTTGTCTCTTGAGTCATCATATTTCTTAATGCTGACTCTATTTGATTTTGTGTTGAACCAAGATCTGATCTCCATGCATTTAGTTGATTTAATGCGCTATCCACACTAACCATCATAGCTCTTGCTGATTCTGCTGCAAATGTTCCAGCTGTTGCGGCACTTGTTTTACCAGCTAAATCATCCATATCTTGCAATCCAGTTGTGTTAGCTTGAATACCCGCTCCCAATGTAATCGTATTACCAGATTTCTCACCCATTTGAAATACTTGTGCAATTGAAGAACCCATTCCTGCTGCACTATCTTGTAATAAAGAAATTCCATTATAATTGGTTTGTTCTGCAATATTATCTAATTGTGTTAATAATTTATTAATATCTTTTGCAATTGCTGTTCTACCCTCTTGTGAAGTTGTCGCTGTAGCTGCTTGTATTAATTTTTGTTTTACAATATCTAAAATATTTGATTGCTCTGCCATAGCTTTATCTGCAATTTGTGTTAATGCAGTTGCACTATTCCCATTTGCTATTGATTGACCTATTGAACTTGCTTGTGTTCTTAGTTTATCTGCTATTGCTAATCCTGATGCATCATCACTAGCTTTATTTATTCTAAGTCCTGAACTTAATTTCTCTAATGAATTTCTTAATTGCCCATTTGTATTTACATTTGCCTCTTGTGCCGTTAACGAACTCACATTTGTATTAATTCTCATACCAGTTCCCTTTTTATATTAATTTTATTTTATTGAAGCAATCTCAATACATTCTGTTGAACTTGATTAGCTTGACTCATTGCATAAGTCCCTGCTTGAGATACTATATTTTGTTTATTAAAATTCGCAGACTCTGCAGCATAATCAACATCTCTAATTACTGATTCTGCTGCTTTAATATTTGTCTCTTGAGTCATCATATTTCTTAATGCTGACTCTATTTGATTTTGTGTTGAACCAAGATCTGATCTCCATGCATTTAGTTGATTTAATGCGCTATCCACATGTATCATATTATTCCGTGCTAAACCAGCAGAAAAAGTTGCTGCAGAAGTTCCTGTAGTAGTTTTAAGAGCACTCATACTAGCTAATCCAGTAGTATTAGCTTGTATTCCTGATGCCAATTCAATAGTATTAGCTGCTTTTTCACCCATTTGAAAAGTAAGTTCATCGGCAACTGCCCCAGCACTTGCCCCTTGTAATAAAGAAATTCCATTATAATTGGTTTGTTCTGCAATATTATCTAATTGTGTTAATAATTTATTAATATCTTTTGCAATTGCTGTTCTACCCTCTTGTGAAGTTGTCGCTGTAGCTGCTTGTATTAATTTTTGTTTTACAATATCTAAAATATTTGATTGCTCTGCCATAGCTTTATCTGCAATTTGTGTTAATGCAGTTGCACTATTCCCATTTGCTATTGATTGACCTATTGAACTTGCTTGTGTTCTTAGTTTATCTGCTATTGCTAATCCTGATGCATCATCACTAGCTTTATTTATTCTAAGTCCTGAACTTAATTTCTCTAATGAATTTCTTAATTGCCCATTTGTATTTACATTTGCCTCTTGTGCCGTTAACGAACTCACATTTGTATTAATTCTCATACTATCGCCCTTATTATAGTTATATGTATAATTTTTTATACCTCGATTATATTTTAACAAATCTTATATATAGCTTAATATTATTAAATCATCTCCTATAAAATGGGAACTTATAAAGTAAATTCATATTTTATATAAAAAATAATCTAATATTTAGAAATGTCTATAAGTATTATACAGTTATTATAATTTAGTAGCCACTTAATTTTTGCACTTGCTCAATAGTATTTATATTACTCTGTACTCTTTTTTGCATAGTATGATTTTTAATATGTTTACGAAGTATTTTTACATATTTGTTATAATTTCTTGAACCTTTTTCAAAAGTAGCTAACTTTTTTTGAATTTTTAATATATCATCAGGTATTGAACTATTCTCTTTCATTATTACTCCCTATCAATAAAATATTAACAAAATCTAACTTGATTTTGTTAATATTACCCCACACTCTATATGATTTGAAAATGCAAACTGATCAAAAATTGCAAATCTTTCTATTTTATGTGTTTTATTTAGAATTTGCAAATCTCTATGTAAAGTTTGTGGATTACAAGATATATATATTATTTGATCAAACTCTTTAGATAGATTAGTTGTAGTATCATCCAGTCCAGCACGTGGAGGATCTACAAAAATTGTAGAAAAGTTATATTCATTCAAACTTATATCTGCCATTCTTCTAAACTCTCTTACTTTATTTCTTGCTTCTACAAACTCTTGGGAGCTCATACGTAAAAACTCTATATTTGTAATATTATTTAATTCACAATTTTGTTTTGCAGATTTTATTGATGTTTTACTTATTTCTGTAGCTAAAACTTTATTAAATTTTGTACTAAGTGGTATTGTAAAATTACCTCCACCACAATACAATTCACAAAGATCACCATTATGAGTGCTATTGTTTAATACCCACTCAATCATCTGAACATTTACTTTTTGATTTGGTTGAGTAAATCCACCTTCATAGTATTTAAAGTTAAATTCTTGATTATCAATTTTTAGTACCTCATCAATACTATCAACACTACATATAACTTTTTGTTTTCTACTTCGTCCTATAATTTTTATATTTAAATTCTCTTGTAGTTTTTTAGCTTCTATACTCCAATTTTCATCAAGCTTTTTATGATATATCAAAGTTACAAGCATATCATTGGTAGTAGAACATAAAAATTCTACAGAAAAAAGCTTGAAAGATAAAATCTCATCTAAAGAAATTTGCGCTAACAATTTTGGCATAAGATTTGATATGGCACTTGAAACAATGCTACAAGATTCTATTGGCAATGGCTTTTTATTTATATCATTCATTGCATAATTTAATTTTGGTTTTTCATCTTCATCATAAGTTCGCCATACTCTAAACTCTGCCCTATTTCTAAAAGCACCATCTTCACTTTTAATTACATCAAATTCACCATTATACAGATTTTTAAATCTTTGCTTTTGCTCATCTAGTTTTAATTCCAACTGCTCTTCATAGCTTAAATGCCCAAGTGTACAACTTCCACATTTCCCAAAATATTCACAATTCATATCATTCCTTAAAATTATTATGATATTATACCATATGCAAAATAATTGGAAAGAACAACTACATACATTACTAAACTGTGACCTTAAATCACTATATCCACTAGCACGAAGTTTAAAACGAGAATTATACTTTTTTGTAGGACCTACAAACAGTGGAAAAACCTATGCAGCGATGCAAGAACTTCAAAACTCACACTGTGGTACATATCTAGCACCACTTCGTCTTTTGGCTCTTGAGGGGTATGAAACACTTCTTCAAAACAATATAAAAGCTTCCCTTATTACAGGAGAAGAACAAATATTTGATGAAGAATCTGCTCATATATGCTCAACTATTGAAATGATCGATTTTAATATGGACGTTGATGTATGTGTAATAGATGAAGTTCAGATGCTAAGTGATGAAGATAGAGGTTGGGCATGGGTAAATGCTATTGTAGGATCACCTGCAAAAAAAATTATTATGACAGGAAGTGTAAATGCACTTGATTCTATTAAAAAAATAGCTTCTTATTTAAATGAACCCCTACATATAAAAAAGTTTAAAAGAATCAATGAACTAAAAATGTTAAATCGACCAACAGCCATGAGAGATATCAAACCCTACACTGCTTTAATAGCATTTAGTAGAAATGATGTTCTAAAATATAAACAAAAACTATCAAAGTTTTATAATGTATCCGTACTGTATGGAAATCTATCTCCAGAAGTGCGAAAAGAAGAAGCAAAAAGATTTAGACAAGGAAAAACAAATCTTTTAATAGCAACAGATGCCATTGCTATGGGATTAAATCTTCCAATACAAACTATACTTTTTACCACCGATACAAAATTTGATGGAATATCTCAAAGAAAACTAATAGTTCAAGAGATAGTTCAAATTGCTGGTCGAGCTGGAAGATATGGACATCATGAGGTTGGATATATTGGAGCTTTAAATAGTCGTAAAATTTTAAATCATATAAAAACTCAATTTGAATCACCCATACCAACTATCAAACCACCATTTTGTGTAAAAGCAACACCAGTTCAAATAGAACAATTAAGCAATCATCTTAAAACAAAAAGCTTACATAAAATATTAAACTATTTTGCAACAAATATGAATTTTACAGGTCCTTTTAAAGCTGCAAATTTAAAATCAATGCTTCAAATAGCAAAATTACTTGATAACACAGTGGATATGAAGCTTGAAGAGAAATTTTTATTTGCTCAAGCTCCTGTTAGTGTAAATGCTCCATTAATAAGAAGTGCATTTATGTTTTATATTAAAAGTGTACAAAGTAATAAACCAGTACAATATAGATTACTCACAAAAATAGGAAAAATTGCAAAAGATGAATTTGAGCTTCTAAAAGCAGAAGATGAAGTAAAAAAAATATCACTATATTTATGGTTATCATATAAATTTCCAGATCACTTTAAAGACACTCAAAAAGCAATAGATACAAGAGTCAAAATAAATCAATTTATTGAAAAATCTTTAAAAGCAAATATTAAACCTAAAAGAACAAATGATAATAAAAATAGAAATCACACAAACAGAAGATCTAGCAACTCAAGAAATCGTAAATTTAATTAGTTATTTGATATAATCTACCTAATTATAGACAAAAAAAGGTAGTGTATGCTAAGTTTTCTAAATAAAGATCCCAATAAAGCATTAGAAAAAGAGTTATTAAAAGATTATTTAAATGAATCAAAAATTAGAAAGTTACTTAAAGCAGGTGCTAAAGTAGATTCTAAAGACAATAATGGTCGAACTATATTATTTGAATTAGTTCGTAAAAAAAGAATAGAATCATTAAAATTACTTTTTGAATTTGGTATGGATATAAATACTGAAGACAACTATGGAAAGACTATTTTAAATGAGGCCGTAGATAAAGAAGATGGGGTTATGATTCGTTTCTTACTTAGCAATGGCGCTAATGTAAATTATGTAAATGAATCTGGAAGAACAATTATGCAAGATGTTGCACTTGAGGGTAATAGTAGAATATTCAAAATCCTTATGGCTTTTAATCCAGATTTATCAATTAAAGACAATTATGGAAGAACTGCATTATTTGACGCTGTTGCAGGAAAAGATCTTGATATTATACGAGAAATATTAAATAATATTGATGATATAAATATTGTAGATGATCATGGACAAACTGCTCTTTTTGATGCTGTATTAGATGAAAACCCAGAAATAGCAAAATTTCTAATATCAAATGGAATAGATATTCATATTAATGATGAGAATAGACAACATGTGATGTTTAATGCAGTAGTATTGGGGTCAGACAATCTTGAAACAATAGATATTCTACTAAAAAAAGGTATTAAATTAAATCAAAAAGATGCCTTTGATAAAACAATTTTGGATGAAATCCTAAAAGTTATAAGTATTCTAAAAGACCCTTATGCCCAACCTAGTGGAAAATATAAATTAATAGATGAAAAAAGAAATTATATCAAGCTAACAACAATTTTAATAGAGAGTGGTTTAGCAATAAATAGAACAGATAAAGAGGGAAAAACTGTTTTATTTAGAGAAATTGAGCGTAAAAATTATGAAACTATAGAATTTTTACTAAGTAGTGGAGCAGATATAAATCAAATAGATAAAAATGGTCAAACAGTCATATATGATGCACTCCTTGGTGGTATGAGTAATATTGCTATGATTGATTTTTTACTTGAACATGGTATCGATATAGATAATAGAGACCTTCATGAAAGAACTATTGTAGATGAGCTTGTAGAAATAATTTTAATCCAACAAAATGGTAAAAAACCAAGTAATAGAAAATTTTTAGATATCATTGAAGAAGAAAACTATTTAAGTCTTTTAAAAAGAATACTTTCACATAAACCAAAAATCAATATTCCAAAGAAAAATGGAAGAACTGTACTATTTAATGTAATAACATATGATAATTTAGAATTAATTAAAACTTTACTAAATAATGGAGCAGATGCAAATATCACGGACAATGAAGGTAATACACCACTTTCTTTACTTATTGATGAAGGTATCAAAATAAAGAGACCAAAAGAAAGAGAATTATTCTTAGAACGATTAGTATTTTTATTAAAATTTAGAGTTGATGTAAATGTAGCAGATAATGAAGGAAGAACAATTTTTCATAAAGCTGTAATTGCAAATGATAGTGATGTGGTTGAGAAACTCCTTACTAAAAGAGCTGATTTAAACATAAGAGATAAACAAGGAAGAACAGCACTTCATCATACTCAATGGAAAGGTAACCATAAAATTGCAAGACTTCTAATAGCTGCAGGTGCGGATATGAATGCAGTTGATTATGCAGGATTTACTACACTTAATTATGCTGCAATATTAGGACATACAAATCTTGTAGTTGCATTAATTACAAGTGGTGTTTTAATGTATAATAATTCAAAAAAATCACCTGCGGTTATAAAATTTTTCCATGATAGAATTTCAAATCTTGATAAATTAAGATCTGGTAGTATCACTGATGAAAAAATGCGTCTGGCAATAGAACAAGTAATTCAGAATTTAAAAAAAGAGATAGGATATAAGGACTAAAATATATGAATAAACAACTTTCAATTATCATTTTAGCTGCAGGTGCAGGTACTAGAATGAAATCAACTACACCAAAAGTTTTACATAAAATTTCTGGTAAAGAGATGCTTTACTATAGTATCAAAGAAGCTAAAAGATTAAGCGATGATATACATGTAGTTTTATATCATCAAGCTTCAAGAGTACAAGAATCTATGAATAAATATTTTGATAATATCTCTTATCATATACAAGATCATGAAAAGTATCCAGGTACTGGTGGTGCTGTTATGGATATTGATTGTACTCATGAAAAGATATTAGTTTTAAATGGAGATATGCCATTAATTCAATCAAGTGAATTAGAAAAGCTAATTCCTTCAGGTAATACAGCCATCACTATGTCTATATTAGATTTAGATGATGCAACTGGTTATGGAAGAGTAATAATAAATAATAATAAAGTTGAAAAAATTGTAGAACAAAAAGATTGTAATGATCAAGAGTTATTAACAAAAACTGCAAATGCTGGCATATACTGTTTTGATAAAACTTTTTTAATGCAAAACTTACCAAAATTATCAAATGATAACGCCCAAAAAGAGTACTATATTACTGATTTAGTACAAATGGCAATTGAACAAAATCTTACAGTATTACCTTTTAGTGTAGATGAAGAGAATTTTAAAGGGGTAAACTCAAAAATTGATTTAGCTAATGCTGAAGTTATACATCAAAATAGGATTAAAAATCAATTTATGGCAAATGGTGTAATAATGAGATTACCAGAAACTATTTACATTGAAGAAGATGTATTAATAGAAGGTGAGTCTATTTTAGAAAATGGAGTATCATTATTTGGTAATACAAAAATAATCTCAAGTCACATTAAAACAAACTCTATAGTTGAAGACTCTACTATTGACAATAGCTCAATAGGACCAATGGCAAGAATTAGACCAAAGTCAAATATAAACCATACACATATAGGAAATTTTGTAGAAGTAAAAAAATCAACACTAAATGGTGTAAAAGCTGGGCATTTAAGTTATCTTGGAGATAGTATAATTGATGAAGGTTCAAATATTGGTGCAGGAACAATTACATGTAATTATGATGGTATTAATAAACACCAAACAAAAATAGGGAAAAATGTATTTATTGGAAGTGATACACAATTAATAGCACCTATTACTCTTGAAGATGATTGTATAATTGGTGCAGGATCAACTGTAACAAAATCAGTTAAAAGTGGAGAATTAGTAATCACACGAGCAAAGGCAAAAACTATTGCTGGATATTTTTATAAATTTTTTGGGAAAAACTAAATGCTAAATGGTAAAAAAATACTTATTGGAGTAACTGGTTCTATTGCTATATATAAAACTTTAGAGCTAATTAGACTTCTTATTAAACAAAATGCCAAAATAAAAGTGATAATGACACCTAGTGCTAAGAAATTTATTACACCTTTAACATTTGAAACTATATCTCAAGATAATATTTTGGATGATACAAATGAGAACTGGAGTAACAATAGTATTGATAATCATATAGCCATAGGGAAATGGGCAGATTTGTTCATACTAGCACCTTGTAGTGCAAATACTATAAATAAACTAAGTAATGGAATTGCAGATAATATTTTACTTCAAACTGCACTTGCATATCCAAGAATAAAATTACTATGTCCTGCAGCTAATACAAATATGATTGAAAATCCTCTTACTAAAGCAAGCTTAAAAATGCTAAAACTTTGTAACTTTAAAATTATAGCTCCAATTACAAAACAATTGGCATGTAATGATACAGGCAAAGGTGCCATGGCTGAAGTAAATGATATATTTCATGCCACGGTAAAAGAGTGCCTAAAAGATCCATATTGGATTGATAGAAAAGTTGTGTTAAGTGGTGGTGGAACTATTGAGAAAATTGATGATGTAAGATATATTAGCAATTTTAGCTCTGGTAAAATGGCAAATGCTCTTGCAACTGCTTTATATTACAAAGGGGCAGATGTATGTTTGGTAACGACAAAAGATACATCTGAATTACCAAAAGAGATACATACTATAAAAATAGATGATACAGCTGATATGCATGCATTTTTACAAGATGCTATTAGAGTGTCTAAAAAGGGAAAACTAAGTGAAGCAACACTTATGGATGATTCAACACCAACATTAGTTCAAAAAACTCCATACTTATTTATGGTAGCAGCAATTAGTGATTATATACCTAAATATCCACAAAATGGTAAGATAAAAAAAGATGATATTGGGGAAGTATGGAATTTAGAATTAAAACAAAATATTGATATTTTATCTTCACTTGATAAAGATGGAATTATATCTGTTGGATTTAAAGCAGAGATGGATAAAAATAGTGCAAAGTCTAATGCAATAAATATGATAAAAACAAAAAATATTGATGCAGTGTGTTTAAATATTATAGATGAAAATAATAGTTTTGGAAGTGATACAAATCAAATAGAATTATTTACAAAAAATAATGAGATCTTATTTAATAAAAATACAAAATTAAATCTATCATTTGATATTTTAAATCAGTTACAGCTAGAGTTTAAAGAGTAAATAATTATGCAAAATGATAATATACCAAAACATGTAGCTCTTATTATGGATGGCAATGGTCGTTGGGCAAAAGAAAGAGGGCTTAAAAGAACAGCTGGTCATGAGCAAGGTGCAAAAACTGTTAGAGACATAACAACACATGCAAATGCAATTGGTATAAAATATTTAACTCTATATGCTTTTAGTACAGAGAATTGGAATAGACCAAAATTAGAAGTTGAATTTTTAATGAGACTTTTATATAATTGGCTTAAAAATGAATTAACAATTTATCTTAAAAATAATGTACGTTTTAAATCAATAGGTGATATATCAAGATTTTCAACCAAGCTTTCTAATATGATTAAAGAGGTTGAAGATAAAACAAAAAATTGCACAGGTATGACTCAAATTTTAGCCCTAAACTATGGATCAAGAGATGAAATCACAAGATCTGTACAAAAAATAGTAGATTTAAATTTACCAATTAATGAAGAAAATATTAATAATCATCTAGATACTGCAAATATTCCTGATGTAGACCTATTAATTAGAACAAGTGGTGAAGTTAGAATATCAAATTTTTTACTATGGCAATGTGCTTATGCAGAGATGTTTTTTACTCAAACATATTGGCCAGATTTTACTACAAATGAATTTGATGATATTTTAAGCGATTTTGGTAAAAGAGAAAGAAGATTTGGTGGTATTTAATATATGATTATAGATTTATTTATTTTTTGTTTTGGTTTAATTTTTGGATCTTTTTTAAATGTTTTAATTGTTAGATTACCTAAAAATAAATCATTCATTACTACTAGATCATCTTGCCCAAATTGTAATATTATTATTAAATGGTATGAAAATATACCTATAGCTTCTTATATTTTTTTAAAAGGCAAATGTTCATCTTGTAAACAAAATATTAGTATTTTATATCCTACAGTAGAACTATTAACAGCATTTGTTACATTGGCTTTATATTGGAAATTATCACTGAGTATTGAATTTATACAAATGTGTATAATCTTCTATTTATTTATAGTTTTATCATTTATTGATTTTAAATATAAAGCTGTTCCAGATTATCTATTATTAATTATTTTATTACTTAGTATATTTTTATTTCCATTTAATTTTATTCATTTACAAAATGCTATGCTTTTTGCTGGTGGATTTGTATTATTAAATTTTATTGTTACATTTTATATTCAAAATATCAAAGCTAAAATAACAAAAGATGAAACACTTAAAACTCAAGAAGCATTAGGTGAAGGGGATATTCCAATTGTTGCAGCAATTGGTGCAATCTTAGGTATTTATTCAGGATTTATAGCTATATTTTTAGCAGCTTTATTTGCACTTATCCCTTCTATTTATAATACTATTATAAAAAAAGATATTCAAACTCCATTTATACCATTCTTAGCTTTAGGTTGTTTTGTAGAATATATCTTTAATTTCACAAGTTGGTTAGCAGTATGAAACTTTTAAAAAAATATTTATATAAACATTTAGCACTTAGTTTTTTCCCTATATTTATGACACTATTTTTTATTACTTCTATTGTATATTTAGTTAAGATTGCATCATTAACTTCTGTTATAAAAATTGATTTTTTTGAATTGATGCAATTATACTCATATACAGTATCTAATATTTTATTTTTAACATTGCCAATATCATATTTTGCAGCTAGTATTATTGCCTTATCAAAATTATCAAATGAATATGAATTAATCATTATTACGAGTTTTGGACTAAAACCATTTGAAATAATAAAACTACTAATACCAACTTCAATTTTACTTAGTATAACTTTACTTATTCTATCACTTGGTCTTATACCAAAGTCTGAACACCTAAACAGTAAATTTATAGCACAGAAACAAACTCAAGCTCAATTTAATATCAAAGCTAGTCAATATGGACAATCATTTGGTTCTTGGGTTATATTTATGGATGATAAACAAAAAAATATATATAAAAATATCAAACTGTTTCAAACAAAAGATAATAAAGATCAATTTATTTTAGCAAATGATGCAATCATAGATGATAAAAAAAATTTATCTTTAAAACTTATTGAAGGGAAAACACTTATAATTGAACCTGAACAATTAAATCAAATTGATTTTGGTTCAATGTATATATTTAATACAACATCAAAATATGCATATCTTCCTTTTACAAATTCATATATATATTGGAAAACATATCTTCCTAAGTTTGATAAATTTAAATCTAAATTCTCATATTATATTTTAATTTCAATTTTTCCACTAATATCTTTATTTTTAATATTAACACTAAGTTATTTTAATCCAAGATATGAAAAAAACAGATCAACATTTTTTGCTATATTATCTATAATTATTTATTATGTATTAGCTTTTACTATTTCTAAAAAACTACTTTTTTATTCTTTATTTGCTATTCCTATAATATGGATTATTAGTACATATATTTTCTATTATAAAAAATTAAAGCCTTTATACTAATATGAATATAAAGATATCTCTAATGTATGATGGAACTAAATTTTATGGTTCACAAAAACAACCAAATAAAAATACTATTGAAGATAATTTATTAAATGCTTTTAGAAATATTAATATTGATACTAAACTAATATTTAGCGGAAGAACAGATAGAGATGTTCATGCAACTGCACAAATTGTAAATTGTTTTATTCCTGATTATTGGACAGATTTATATAAATTAAAAACAGTATTAAATAGAAAACTTTCTAAAAGTATACAAATAAGATACATTAAAGAAGTATCTGACTCTTTTCATGCAAGATATAGTGCTAAGAAAAGAACTTATAGATATTTTATTACAACAACACCAACAAATCCATTTAATGATGCATATATCACTTATCACCCAAGTATAAATACAGAATTAATACAAAATGCTATTAATAAATTTATAGGTATTCATGATTTTGAATATTTTTCTAAAAGTGATGGTGGGAATAATACAAGTATAAGAGAAATGTATTTTACTAAGTTTTATAAACATAATGATATATATGTGTTCACTTTTATTGCAAAAGGTTTTCTAAGATCACAAATAAGACTTATGGTAGATTTTTTACTAAAAATATCAGATGGAAAATTAACTACTTCTCAATTAGTAGAACAACTTGAAAAAAAAGAAAAATATAATTTTAAACCTGCACCACCAAATGGACTATACTTAACTAAAATTACCTATTAGATTGATACTTTTTTACTATCTTTATAAGTTTTTTCTTGGTAATTATTTTAACTTTTCCATCTTTATACGATATTCTTCTCTTATCTCTATCATTTGTAAAATCGATAGTTTTATCTTGTGTAATAATTTTTACAAAGTTATGTCCAAATACAGCTACAAAATCTCTATTAGGATCAAAAGTAAATTCTTTAACTGTATAATCTTTAGTTTTTAATGTATCTAGATAAGTAACACCAATCCAAACTTTTTTCTTAGCTTTTACTTTTATAGATAATTCAACTTTTGGATCTTCTTTTTTTATCTCTTCTTCAACAACTTTATTTTCTTTTATAACTTCATCTTTTGTAGTTATATCAAGATTTTTATCATCAATATCATTTTTAGGTATTGTCGTATCTTCATTTATTGTTTCTTTATTTTCAGTTACAGTTGAATCTATAATTTCCGTTTTAGGTTCATCTACTAATATATCTTTTTTTTCTATAATGGTATCTTCAACGCGAACAGTTGGTTTTATATCTTGATTATTTGAGGTGTTTGTATTCTTCATACTTTGAATTATTGAAGATTTGTTTGTTGAAATAAACATTCCATACAAAACATAAGATAGTATTGCAAGAACCAAAAATATTAATATATACTTTAATTTATTTTGTTTTGGTCTATTTTCTTTATATTCTTTAATTAATATACTTTGTTCTTCAATTTTATTTTTATAATATAAATCGGCTGAGTCTTTTAATTCACTAAGATCATATCCCATCTCTCTTTGAATTATTGATATAAAACTATTTGTCTTAAATTCATTTAATTTATCAAATTCTTGGTTAATCAAATAACTTAAGTTAATTTTACTAATATGCGTACTTTTAGCAGTAGCATCTATATCAATTGTTAATTCATCCATTTACGTTCCATAATTATATTAATTACGCATATGATACCAAATTAAATGTAAAATTTATATTATAAAAAAAGGGAAAGTATCTAAACTTTCCCTTTTTATTACAATTATGTTATTTTTTAGAATCCACTAATTTGTACATAATAAGATATCATCTCTAATAATGGATTTATAAATAGTACAGATGCTATAGTAATCAATGCTGATATACCTACAACAACTCTTAACGTATTATTTGCATTACCCATTACATCCAATCTATCATCATATGTTGGTTCTTTTAAGAACATGTATACAATAAGTTTTAAATAATAGTATGCTGCAATTGCAGAGTTCAATGCCATAATAATAGCTAATACAACATATCCAGCATTAATAGCTGATCCTAATAAATACATTTTACCCCAGAATATAGAAAATGGTGGTACTCCTGCAAGTGATAACATAAATAATGCCATAATTGAAGCAGTTACAGGTGATATTTTAACTAGTCCTGCAAATTTTTCAAAAGGGTGATCACTTTGAAATCCATGTGTTGTTTTTGTTCTATTTACCCATAACATAGCAAATGAACCTAAGTTTGTAAATAAGAATAATATCCAGTACAAGAATAGCGCCTGTGTAGCTTGTGTTGTACCAATTAAAATAGCACCCATTACAAATCCTGCATGTGATACTGAAGAGTATGCTAGCATTCTTTTTACATCAGTTTGAACTAATGCAATCATATTAGGTAAAGTCATAGTAACAATAACTACAAAGTATAATATAGCTTCAACCCAAGCATTATTTGAGCCAATAAATATTTCAAAGAATCTAAGTGCTACTATAAATCCTGCAATTTTAGGAACAATAGATATATATCCTGCCATTGCTGCACTTGATCCTTCATAAACATCTGGTGCCCATACATGAAATGGAACTAAAGATAATTTAAATCCAAGAGCTGCAAGCATAAATACAACACCTAATAATACAAGTGGATAAGGTTCAAAGTTAGATGCAATTAAAACTTCTGATATTTTTCCTAATTCAACACTTCCAGTTAAACCATAAAAGATCATTGCTCCAAATACAAAGAATGCTGCTGCTAATGCACCCATACTAAAGTATTTAATTGCTGCTTCTATTGATTTTTCTCTATTATGCATAGCAATTAATGTATATAATGACATTGATGCAGTTTCTAATCCAACAAAAATTAAGATTAAGTTATCACTTGCAACCATAAACTGGAATCCAGCAATCATAAATAAAAATAGTGCAAAAAACTCTGGATATCTATACTCATGAAATCTTTTTTGAGACATTGCTAATAATATAAATAATCCTGAACCTACAAGAATAATTATTTGAGATAATATAGATATACCATCCATTAACATTAAATCAAAAAAACCTCTTATTGGTCCAACATAACCAATAACTGCTCCTAAATCTATAAGTATAAATAATACAGATATCATTACATAAAATGATTTATGCATCTGTTTACTAAAAAGATCAATACATAAAATTAGTAAAGCACCCACTATTGCAATAAGCATTGGCATCAAAGATGCCATATTTAGACTTGCAAAATCTACTGAAATTGAAGGTATCATTATTTCTCCTCCCCTATAGAATTATATAAAGCAATTTTTTCTTTCGCTTGTGGTGTTACTGCTTTTAAATGCATAACTTGAACTAATTGTTTTACAGATGTATTAACTGGTTCTAAAATTGGTTTTGGATATATACCTAATAATGCTACTAATATTACTAAAGGAATTAGTGCACTTAACTCTTTACCATTTAAATCTTTAAGCTTCTCATTTGCGCTATTAGTTACTGGTCCAAAAAATGCTTTTTTATACATAACAAGCATATATACTGCACCAAGAATAATTGTAGATCCAGCAATTAAAGTTAATATTGGAGATACTTTAAAGAATCCTAATAAACTTAAAAACTCACCAACAAATCCTATAGTTAAAGGTAATCCAACTGAAGCCATTAACATAATTCCATATATCAATGCATATCTTGGCATAACTGTTGCAAGACCACCAAATTCACTAAGCATCTTAGTGTGTCTTCTATCATAAATCACACCAACAAGCATAAATAGAGCTCCTGAAACAATACCATGAGATATCATAAGGAATATTGATCCACCAATACCTTCAACATTTAATGCAAATATACCTAAAATAATTACACCCATATGTGATACTGAAGAGTATGCAATAACCTGTTTCATATCCTCTTGAGCATACGCTACCATTGCTGTATAAACAATTGCAATAATAGCTAACACTGCCATTGGGATCATCATAGCAACCGATGCATCTGGAAATAATGGTAATGAAAATCTAATAAATCCATATGTACCCATTTTTAGTAAGATAGCTGCAAGAATTACAGAACCAATAGTTGGTGCTTGACCATGCGCATATGGAAGCCATGTATGAAACGGTACCATAGGTACTTTAATAGCAAATCCTAAGAAGAATGCAGCAAACAGCCATAACTGCATGTCATATGGTAATAACAACATATTCCAATCCATTAAACTAAAACTCCATGTTCCAGTTGTTTGAAAATATGTATAACCTAAATATAGCATACCAACAAGCATTACTAAAGATCCTGTAAATGTATATAAAAAGAATTTAATTGAAGCATAAATTCTTAATTTTCCACCCCATGCACCAATTATATATAACATTGGTACAAGTGATAATTCCCAAAATACATAAAATACCATTGCATCTAGAGCTAAAAATACACCAACCATTGTCATCTCTAAAAATAACACTGTAATTACTAAATTTTTAAGATCTTTTGTTTCACTTAATCCAATCAAAGAGATCATAGTCATAAAAGTTGTCATAATTACTAATGCCAGTGATATACCATCGATTCCTAAATTATAACTAATACCATATTGTGCAATAATTGGTATAAATTCTGTAAATTGCATTGCAGCACTATTTGTGTCAAATCCAATCCACATAAAACATACAATTGCAAATTCTATTAATGTAACTATAATTCCATAAGTTTTTATAGCATCTTTATCTACCATAAATCCTATTGCTGCTGCAAATGCTGGAAAAAATATTAATATTGATAAAATGTGTTCCATCTATACTCCCCTTACTTCAAGTTGCCAAAAGCAACTGCTAATGCTAATAGTATAAATAAACCTACTACCATCCATTTTAATGCCGTAGACAAATTGCTTGATTGCATTGCACGACCTTCTTTACCACCAGCATATATACCCATAGCTACTGCATCAACTATAGTATCAATAATTTTCATATCAATCTCTTTCCAATTAAATCTTGAAATTGCCAGATATGGTTTATTGATATAATTCTCAATGATGTATGGTATATAATATTGATTTGCTAATAATTTATAACAAAATCTATCTTTCATAGTTTCACTATAAAATGTTCCATCTTTTTTATGCTTCCAAACTGCAAATATAATACCACTTAAAGCCATTGTAGTTGTTACTGCTATTAGTATCCAAACAGTTGAATGACTTGTATGTTCTTCAAGCTCTGGTAAAATTTTAGTTACCATCTCTACAAATGAACTTTGCATCCATCCTGCACCAATTGCTAATAATGCAAGTGGAGTCATCGCTGCAATTACAAATGCATAAGTTTCATGTGGGTGATACCCAAATTTTTTGAAATTCTCTTCACCATAAAATACATACATAACCAATCTAAATGAATAAAATGCAGTTAAACCTGCAGTTATCCATAATATTGCCCATATAATATATGCATGAGATCCAAATGCTACTTCTAAAATTAAATCTTTTGAGAAGAATCCAGCTAGTGGGAAAATACCCGCAAGTGCAACAGATGCAATTGTCATAATCAATGCAGTGTAAGGCATATGCTTTCTTAATCCACCCATATTTTTAATATTAATCTCGTCATTTGTTGCATGCATTACATTACCTGCACCTAAGAATAATACAGATTTAAAGAACGCATGTGTTGCTAAGTGAAATAATGCTACCCAATATGCTCCAAGACCAGCAGCAACAAACATATATCCAAGTTGAGATAATGTTGAAAATGCAATAATCTTCTTAATATTAGTTGCAACCAATGCTTGAGAAGCTGCGAATATAGCTACAAATGCACCAAGAGAAGCGATAAAATATCCAACTTCAGGAACAACTATAAAAATATCATTTGCTCTAATTAATAAATAAACACCAGCAGTTACCATTGTTGCAGCATGAATTAATGCTGAAACAGGAGTAGGTCCTTCCATTGCATTTGCAAGCCACTGATTAAATGGGAATTGCGCTGATTTACCCATAGCACCAATAAACAAGAATGATGCAATTAATACAACTAAACCATGTGATAAATTTCCAATCTCTGCAAATACTACATCATATTGTAATGATCCAATATTCCAATAAATGAAAAATAATCCAACTAACATTCCAAGGTCAGCAATTCTATTTGTAATAAATGCTTCATTTGCTGCAAAACTTGGTGAAATTGACGAATATGGTGATAAAGTTGAAAATGGTGAATTATACATATCATCAACAATTTTAATATCATCTTTATGATACCAAAAACCAATCAATAACCATGAACATAATCCAACACCTTCCCAACCTATAAATAAGCCAGCAAAGTTATCACTCATAACAAGTATCATCATTGAAAATACAAATGCAGATAAATAAGAGAAAAATCTATTAAATGATTTATCATGATCCATATAACCAATTGAATGAATATGTACCATTGCTGATACTAAAGTAACAACAACCATCATAACCACACTTACTTGATCAGCAACAAACCCAAATGGTATATTAACCCCACCTAAAATGATCCAATCCATCATCTTAACATGAACTATATCTCCAGTTGAATATATATGTAATAATAGATTTAATGATGCTATTAATGATACACCTAATAATGCTGATGTAATAACACCAATCATAACATTTCTCTTACTAAAAGAAAATAGTGCTGCAAATAAAGACCCAATAAGTGGAGCAAATAGTGCTATATATAAATAATTTTCCATATCTTCTATCCCTCCATCTTTTGTAATGTATCTAAATCGATACTATTTCTTCTCTTATACCAAAGAATTAATAGTCCAAGTCCAACTGCTACTTCACTTGCAGCTACTGCAATTATAAAGAACGCAAACATTTGACCTGTAAGATCTTGATGAAACTTTGATATTGCTGCTAAACCTATATTAACTGCATTTAACATTATCTCTGTAGAAAAAAACAACATCAATAGATTTTTTCTTCTAACTACTCCAATCATACCAATCATAAAAATGATAGTACTAAGTATTAAATAATCATTTAATGTCATTTTACTTCCTTTTTAATCTCAGAATCAGTCATATGATGTTCAATTGCTTCTTCAGTTAATTCTGTAATTGATACATCCATTTTCTTTCCTGCTAAAATAATTCCACCAATCATTGCTACAAGTAACATAACTGCAGCAACTTCAAAAGGTACCAAATATTTTGTAAATAATACTAGTCCTACATCTTGGATATTTCCAAATTCTGGATGTACTGGATAATATGCA
The DNA here is from genome assembly GCA_964486745.1 of uncultured Arcobacteraceae bacterium. Lineage (GTDB taxonomy): Bacteria > Campylobacterota > Campylobacteria > Campylobacterales > Arcobacteraceae > JAYEFX01. Next base: position 22,277 of record CAZAOJ010000013.1, on the reverse strand, counting down.
TGTGCATTTGCTCCAATCATTGGTCCTGTAAACATTATTACAATAATTAAAGCTATCATTCCTGTTAAGAAAAATGCTAATTTTGGGTTAGCTATATTTTCTTTAATTTCTGCAATTGAATCAAAAAACATCATACCAAAGGCATAAATAGCCATAATTGCACCTGTATAAACTACAATTTGAACTACACCTAAAAAATCTGCATCTAGCATAAAGAAAAATGCTGATATAAATATCATACCCGCTGCTAGAGAACTTAATGCATACAACGCATTATTTGAAAATACGGTGATACAAAACATTGCAATTGTTAAAAATGCAAATAAATAAAATGCTACTACTTCAAACATATGCTCTCCTCTAATATGCCAATGGCGTTTGTTTGATTTTTTCATCTGCATCATTTGATACAGCTCCAAAACCTTCATATTCTTTTTGTGAACTTAAAAAGTCTAGTGGTGTAAGTAAGTCATCTTTTAATACAAAGTGTGCTCTTTGCTCACTTGCATTTTCATATCTTCCACCATGAACAATTGCCAATTCTGGACAAACTTCAGCACAGTATCCACAAAAAATACATCTACCAAGATTTATACTATATTCAACAACCTCTTTTCTTTGATTTTCATCATAAACTGTATCCATTTTAATACAATTTGCAATACAAATCTTTTCACATAAACCACATCCAATACATCTATTTGTACCACTTTCAAGTAGTCCTAATAATTTGTGTACAGCTCTATATCTTGGAGAAATTGGTAACTTCTCTAATGGATATTTAACTGTATGCATTTTATTATCAAATAATGCCTCTTTCATGATATTAAAAGTGATTTTTAAACCACCAAATAATTCACCTTTTATTGATCGAGAAAGGACTTGTTTGAACTCTTCCCAACCAGTTTTTGGATATTCTTCAATATCCATTAAAACATAGTTTTGAGTTCCTACATTTCTATCTTTTAAATCTTTAAAACTCATCCAATCCTCCTATATCATCACTACAATTGCAGTGATAATGATATTTAAAAATGCTAAAGGCATTAATATTTTCCAACATAACCACATCAATTGATCTGGTCTTACATGTGGCCAAGATGCTCTTGTCCATAAAAATAAGAAAATTAAAAATGCTACTTTAAGTACAATAGCTAGTCCACCAGGAATAAACCATAAATCATTGAATCCACCTAAGAATATAAGTGCAACTAAAAATGATACTGAAAATAAGTTAGCATATTCTCCAATAAAGAACATACCCCATCTCATACCAGAATACTCAGTTGCATATCCAGCAACAACTTCAGCTTCATGCTCAAGAAGATCAAATGGTGTTCTATTTGTTTCAGCATATCCTGCAATTAAAAATAGTAAAAACGCTAAAGGTTGAGTCCAAATTAACCAGTCACTCACTCCTCCAGCTTGATAGTTGTTTATATCAATAAGAGATAAACTACCAACAAGCATCAATGGTGCAAGTATAGATAATCCAGTTACAACTTCATAAGAAAGTAATTGAATTGCAGTTCTTGCTCCACCTAATAATGACCATTTATTTGCAGATGCCATACCACCTAAAAGTGGTCCATATAAACCAGTAGCCATAACACCAAGTACAAATAACAATCCAACATTTGTATCTGATACAATTGGTCTAACTGTATAACCAAACATCTCAAATTCACCAAAAAATGGAATTGCACTCATAGCAATAAATGCAGTTGCTGCAGTTATAACTGGAGCAATCATAAAAATTGGTCTAATTGCATGCTGTGGTACAAAATCTTCTTTTGTAAAAAGTTTCGCTCCATCAGCTAATATTTGTAACAATCCAAATGGTCCAACATGAGTAGGTCCCAATCTTCTTTGCATAAATGCCAAAATTTTCCGTTCAATATATGTAGTGAACCCTGCCAAAGCTGAAAAAATTGTAAGAATTACAACAACTTTAACTATGGTTTCTATAATAATACTTGTCTCCATATTTACACCTTCTTAATTTTTGCTTGTTGGTATCTATACCCATCAAAAAGTTTTCTTGTTGGTATTGTATTATCAAATGTTGATACATATCCAATATTTCCACCAATTTGTTTATCCACAACAACTTCTAATGTTATAGTTTGATCATTTGCATCAATTTGAACTTTATCACCCTCATTGATACCCAATGTAGCTGCAATATCAGCACTTACATAATAAGCAGTTTTTTCATTTAATTCATGTGCTTTTTTTGTAAATTCATTAAATTGATTTATTGGATTAGCTCTATAAATTATTAAAGAATCTTCATCAATTTTTTGAATATCTGATATCTTTTCTACATTATCATTTGATTCAACTTTATTTGTTGCTAAAATATAACCTCTATGCTCTTTAAAATTATTTGCATAGTGATTTTCTAAATTATCAAATGCAATATCTTGATAACCTCTATTTTGAGGTAATTGAGAAGTATAATCAATAGTATATTTAGATTTTATTCCTAATTCATTTGCAATATCATTAAGTTCATATCCATTATAAACTAATGCTGCATTTGTAGGAACTAATCTTTTATTTATATTTGTAAATGTACCCTCTTGTTGATTAAGTGCTGGCATATCAAGATCACCTGTTCCAAGAGCATGTAATACATAATCTCCACTGTGGTTATATCCAATACTATAAACACCTGCTTGCTCATCTAAGTCACAAATTAAACTAACACCTAAAGTATTTGTTTGAGTAGGAATAATTAAAACTTTAAATTGTGTATATTTACTAATAAGTCCAGCTAATTTCGCAAGATTTTGTGAGTTTTTACTAGAAATACAATCTTCACCAATAATGATACTATATGTATCTTTTTTAGCAAGCATATCTGCAATAGTAACAAGTAAATTTTCATCACTTCCAATCATATCAAGAAGTTTTGTGTATGTATATTCTATATCTTTACTTACTTTTTTAGGAACAACTTTTTTTACTTCTTTTTCTTCACCAGTTTCTTCGTCTTTTACAATCTCTACTACAGTCTCTTTTATTGTTTCAGTAATAGTTCTTGTTCTTGTTTCTCTAAATGAAGCTAGGTATTCTTCAGTATCTTTTGGTAAATCTGTACCAAATTGATCTAGCACAAAATATAAAATTGCTTCTTCTGCTCCAACATTATGAGCTATAGTTTCAATTGTTTTACCTTTTTTACCAAAACCTTCAACTATTGGATCAGCTATTGGATGAAAATATAATCCTGCACCTTTATTCATACTAATTGCATTATTAAAAGCATATCTTACACTATGTGCATCAGTTTTAAGCATAGATCCTACAGATATTACAAAATTACTATTATGAATATCATCAAGATTTGCATTGTATAAGTTTTCTCCACTCACAGATGCATAATCATTCATAAAATTTCTAAAAGCATAGGCATCATTATTTACCAATTTATAACCAAATTTCTCTTTTAGTTTTTGTAAAATTAAAGCCTCTTCATTTGTGATGTAAGATGTAAATTTTATTGTATCAGCTTTTTTAAATGCATCTATTGCATTTTTAAATTCAGCCTCATCTTTTGATTCAACTCTATTTTCGAAATCGTATCCAAATCTAGCAGCTCCAGGTAGTGAAGCATAATGAGCATCATTTGTTACTCTATATATTCTTTTATCTTGGTTTTTCTCAATACTTGTATGTTTTACCTCATAATACATAAGTGTACAATCAGAACTATGTGGATTTGATGCAGGAATTTTTGTAAGTTCCCATGCATTTGAACTATATTTAAAATCTGTACTAGCTAAAGCTCCAACTGGACAAACTGCAATACATTCACCACAATCTGTACACTTATCTTCCTCAAATCCAATTAAAGATTTATTTAATTTATTCCACATTGCATACGCATCTTTTGGCATGTTTGCTTTGTAATCTTTATCAAGTGCATCTGCACCTCTTTTAACTGTAGATAAAGCATTTGAACCAATCATATCTTTACAAACGGTAACACACTTTTCACAAACAATACAAAGTCCTGGGTCATAGCTCATAACTCCCCACTTTGATGTAGGTCTATTTACATCTCGTACTGCTTGATTTTGTGCATCAACACCCATATAAAGTGTATAATTTTGAAGTTCACACTCCCCACTTTGATCACAAACACCACATTGTAATGGATGATTTACATCGTAAACTTCCATAATAGCTTTTCGCTCTTTTTCAATGTTATCAGTTGTCGTTGTGATATTCATACCATCTTTTGCTTTAGCGTTACAAGCATACACCTGCTTACCATCAGCTTCTACCAAACAAAGTCTACAAGCCAGCGTTGGTGTACATTTACTTAAATAACAAATTGCTGGTACAAATATATCATTTGCACGCGCAACATTAAGAAGGAATTCACCCTCTTTTGTAACACATGGCTTACCATCAATTGTTATTGTAATTTCATTACTCATTACTTTCCACCTTTTCAATCTTTACTTGTTTATATCTATAACTTGAGGGTATCAAATCGTCACTTAATCCATCATCAAAGGTTGGATAAAGGGCAACTGTACCTTTTATAGTTGTATCGATTTTAAACATTTTTTGAGTTGATTTACCTTTATAAATTATATTTACTTTATCACCTGCAGATATTTTTGCAGCTTTTGCAAATGATGCACTTCCTCTAAGATGTGAATCTGCTTTTAACCAAGGAGATTGTGCAGTTGATTTATTAAATTGATGTAAAGGTTCACATCTGTAAATAACTGTACCATCATAAGCTTCAAGATCATCAAGTTCATCTAAAACAGATATATCATCATTTGATTCAACAGTTTTATTATCTAAGTAGTATCCTCTTTTATCTACACCAACGTTTGTAAAACCAAAATCTAAATTATCAAAATTTACAGATTTAAAACCTTGTTCAAGTGGTAGTATAGTTGTATAATCTATTGTATTTTCTTTTTTATCTTTCAAAATCTCGTTAGCAATATCATTTAAGCAATATCCATCAAAAGGTAAAGCTACATTTGTATTTACAACATGTTTATTAATGCTGACAAATGTTCCCTCTTGTTGATTTAATGAAGGAAGTGAGAAATCAGCTTTTTCATGATTGCTCATCATAAAATCTGCATATTCATTATATCCTACAGTTTTACCTTCATATGAGCTATCTAAGTCACAAATTAAACTCACACCCAATGTATTTGTTTGAGATGGAACTATTACTACTTTAAAATCAGAATATTTCTCTATAAAACCTACTAATTTTCCAATATTTGAAGCTTTTTTATGTCCAAATAAATCTGTACCAACTACAAGTGTTTTATTTTTTCGACGAATTAGTTTTTTTACCATTGCTTCTAATTCTTCTTCACCTACATTTGTCTCAGCACTTAAATATCCAATATCTAAATCATCAAAATATTCTTCCATCTGCTTAGTTGGATTATTTATTAAATATTTTGCCATAAGAGCAACAACACTCTCTTCGCTTCCAACTTCATATTTTACAAACTGAGTATATTTATTTTTTAATTGCTCATCATCAATAGGATGCATATATATAAATTGCGCTCTTTGTTTTTTAGTTGCTATATTTAGATGATATTTAACTCCAGGATTATCTCTACTTATTCTAGAACCTAACATAATTACATAATCAGATTTTGCGATAGTAGATAGGTCTGCACTATATAGTCTATTTCCAACTACACTTGAATATCCATCTAAAAATTGTTTGTAATTATAAGCATCTTCATTTATAAGTTTAACTCCAATTTCATCTTTTAAACTTTGTAATATTTTAGCTTCTTCATTTGTAATATATGAATTAAATTTTATAGCTTCTGCTTCTTTTATAGCCTCAACTGCATTTTTAAATGAAGTTTCATCTTTTCCTATATTTTTATTTTCAAAGTTAAAACCAAATCTTCCTGCTCCACATAATGATGCAAATTCAAAATCATTTTTAACTCTCATAATTTTTTGTGTATACACATTTTCATGTCGTACAGTTTTTACATCATAATACAATGAACATCCACTACTACAATGAGCACATGATGCTGGAATTTGTTTTGATTCCCATGCATTTGTTGAGTATTTAAAGTCTGTACTAACCAATGCTCCAACAGGACATACAGAGATACAATCTCCACACTGCTCACATCTACTCATTTTAATATCAATAGTAGAACTGTATCCACCTGGTTTAATATATAATGCAGCACTTCCTATTACTTCATTACAAGTATGCACACATTTTTCACACATAATACAAAGGCTTGGGTCATAACTTAAAACTCCCCATTTTTTACCTTTTCTATATTGATCTTTTGCAGAAAATTGTTGTGAATCTACTTTAAATTCCAAAGTTTTATTTTGAAGTTCACACTCTCCACTTTTATCACAAACACCACATTGTAATGGATGATTTACATCATAAAGCTTCATTGTATTTTGTCTATGTCTAAATAGTTCATCACTATTTGTTGTAATAACTGCGCCATTAACAGCTTTTTCCTGACAACTTAGGACATGTCCATCTATACCTTCAACATCAACTACACACATTCTACATGATGCAATAGGAGAAACTTTTGTAAGATAACACATTGTAGGGATATAAATATCATTTGCTCTTGCAATCTCTAAAATTGTTTGACCATATTCCCCATTACACAGTTTACCATCAATAGTGATAACTAGTTCTTTACCTCTGTGTATTACTCGTTCACTCATAATGCCACCATCCCAATATAATAACAACGCATACATCTCTCAGCTTCTGCTTGAGCTTCAGCTGCAGTGAATCCAAGATTTACCTCTTTATTATTATCTTTTCGTACTTCTGTTTCAAGTTTTTCACTCTCTTCTCTTGGAAGTCCAGCCATCCAACCTGTTATTTTTTCATTTTTATTATAAACTTTTAATCTATTAAAGTGATCTTCCATAATCTCTTCATCAAGTAATGTTACTTCACCTGTATAGATATATCTACTTATAACTGAAGCTGCTCTTTTTGCTTGACCTACTGCATTTACAATAGTCATAGGACCATATTCACAATCTCCTGCTGCAAAAAGACCAGGTCTGCTTGTCATATAATCTTTACCATTCGTTTGTAAAGTTCCCCAAGAAGTCATCTCTAATTCCCAATCTTTAGGAAGTATTTGAAGATCTGCTGCTTGTGAAACTGCAGGGATTACATAATCACATTCAATCTCAAAATCTGCACCTTCAATTTTAACTAATTGAGGTCTTCCTCCATCTGGATCTGGTACTAATTCATATTTATTTACAATTAATGATTTTAATTTTCCATCTTCATCTTTAAGTTCTTGAATCGCACTATGAAAAATAAATTCTACACCCTCTTCTACTGCTTCAGTATATTCTTCTAAAGTTGTATTTCTAATAATTGTTTTTTCATCTCGTCTATAAAGCATAACAACACGTTTTGCACCTTCACGAATTGAACATCTAACAACATCCATAGAAGTAAAACCACCACCAACACAAACAACAATTTTATCTTTTAAATCCTCGCTAGCTGGACTTCCTATACCATATTTATGCCATAAATTTACCTTATCAAGCATCTCTATAGCACCCCAATAACCTTCCATTTCTGGATTTTCATTACCACATCTAATTGCTTTAGATAATCTTGTTCCAAATGCCAAAAGTGTTGCATCAAACTCTTCATCAATCTCTTTTAGTCTATCTGCATCTACTCTATGATTTGTAATTACTTCAACAGTCGGTAAATCAGTTACTAATTTTATATCTTGATTATATTTATCTATTGGCATTCTATATTCAGGAACTCCAACAGCAACTTCACCACCAAGTACTGGTAACTCTTCAAAAATAGTTACACTAATACCTTCAAGACCAAGATAATATGCAGCTGTTAACCCAGCTGGTCCAGCACCAATAATTGCTACTTTTTTACCATCTTCTCTTGCTTTTTTAGGTTTTGTTGGATGAAACCATGGCAATTCATGATCAGTTTCATAATCTGCTCCAACTCTTTTAAGTTCCATAATAGAAATAGATTCATCTAAGTTTGTTCTTCTACAGGCATCTTCACATGGATGAGGGCAAACTCTTCCACATACATGAGCTAAAGGCATTGTTTGTCTTGTAGATCTTAAAGAATCTTCAAAATTAAGATCTCTTACACCTTCAATATATCCAGGTATATCTACGTGACTTGGACACATATCCGTACATGGTGCAGTTACATTTGCTATATATTTATCTGTATCCTTATCATACCATGGAGATTTCTTTTGATTATTAATGCAATCAACAAATTGATCTTCAAAATGTTGCATCATCTGTAATAATGGAACAGGGACTGTTTTACCAATCTCACATTTACTTGTACTAGTCATAGTTGAAGATATTTCTCTTAAGTGTTCTAAATCACTTAATGTCCCTTCTCCTCTTCCTATTTTATCCAATACATCATATAAAATTCGTCCACCCCAACGTCCTGGAGCACATCTTCCACAAGCTTCAGAATATTCTTGATACTGTCTTGCATAATTAATGGCTAATTTTACAACATCTACACTATCATCAAATAATGCAAATCCATCCCAACCAACAAAGGCCTTAGTTTCATTTTGAGCATCAAAAGATGTTGGAAATTTTGAGCTAGCTTCACTCCAATCTTCAGTTTTTACACCTCTATTGTCGATCACTTCACCTTGCCATGTACTAAAAAACACTTTAGACATATTATGCTTCTTGCTCTTCTTGTACTGGTTGTGTAGCTGGAGCTGTTTTTTTAACAACTATAGTCCAATCAACTTCATTAAATTTTAATGAATTCATTAGTGTGTAGTTATTTTCTTTAACTAGATCAGCTGTTTTTTGAATTGGTGAAAAATCACCTATTTCAAATAAAAATATTGCATTTTCATTTTCTTTTATATCTTTATCCATTAATTCTAACATTCTATCGTAGAAATTATCTTTTAATGGTCTTAAATCATATCTTTTCATCCCAATCCCTTATCTATCAATCTCACCAAATACAATATTTAAATTACCAATAATAGCAACAACATCAGCTAACTGATGCCCTGGTAATAACTCTTGTAAAATTGCTGTATGTTGAAAGCTTGGAGCTCTAACTTTTAGTTTATATGGATATGGAGAACCATCTGAAACTACTAAGTAACCTAATTCACCTTTTGGTGATTCTGTTGCTACATATACTTCACCTTTTGGTGGTCTCATACCTTGAGTTACAAGTACAAAGTGTTGCATTAAAGAGTAGTTTTGAGTCATCATCTCTTCTTTTGTACATGATATAAATTCTGGTGCATGTGCCATTAATTGAGTATCAGTATCTTTATACATAGGTATTAATTGCTTAAGAATTTTCATAGATTCTCTCATCTCTGCCATATAACACTTATATCGTCCATATGAATCACCAGTAGTTGCAACTGGAATATCAAAATCTAACTCTGGGTACAGTCCATATGGCATCTCTTTTCTTAAATCCCATTTAACACCAGCACCTCTTAATACAATACCAGTTTGAGCCCAAGATTTAGCCATTTTTGCATCAATTACACCAACATCTTCTAGTCTCATTTTCCAAATTCTATTTTGAGTTAGAAGACCCTCATAAACCTCAATTTGTTCAGTTAATATATCCATAAAGTTTTCAAGTTGTTTTGTCCAACCTTCTGGTAAATCAAGAGGAACTCCACCAATTCTAACTGCACTATGAGTAAGTCTAGCTCCACAATAATCTTCCATAAGATCCATTGCAAATTCTCTTTCTCTAAATGCATATAAAAATACAGACATAGCACCAACATCAAGGGCATGAGTTGCAAGCCAGAATAGATGTGATATAAGTCTATTAATTTCTAAAAGCATTGTTCTAATAACTTCAGCTCGTCTTGGAACTTCTATACCAATCAATTTTTCAATAGCTAATGCATATCCATAGTTATTAGATGTTGAAGCGATATAATCAAGTCTATCTGTTGTAGGTAAAAATTCATTATACATCATATTTTCACCCATTTTTTCTACACCTCTGTGTAGATATCCAATATCTGGAACAGCTTTTACAATCTCTTCACCTTGAATTTCAAGAATCAATCTTAACTGCCCATGCGCAGATGGATGTTGCGGTCCAAAGTTTACTACCATTGTATTATCAACTTTATCAAATGATAAATTCTCAAAAAATGGTTTTAATCTATTTTTTACTTGCACAAGCTCTCCTTATCTTCGTTTACTAAGAGTAACATTTTTATTTTCATCAAACTCTTCAACTAATCGTTTACCAAATAGTCTTACGCCACCTTCTTCTTGATATGCTAATGGTGTATGGTCTGGTTCTTTACCATCAGTAATATCAGTTCCTTTTGGAACTTCATGACCAAGTCTCGCAAATCGCTCAGTATCATATCTATCAACTGCCGCTTGATCTCTTATTTCAGGACCAATAATATCTCTAGCTTCTTTACCAAAAATTTTATCTACTTCATACCATTGTGCAGCTTCATCACCAATAAGTGGATATGTTTTTCTCAATGGATGATCATTCCAATCAAAAGGCATAATCAATCTTTTCATATAATGGTGATTTTTTATAATCACACCATACATATCATACATCTCTCGCTCTGCCCAATCAGCAGATTTATATAAAGATGTAATAGATTCAATAGCTTGATCTTCTTTTATAAATGTTTTTACTCTCATTCTTTTATGTTTAGAAGTTGATAACATCTCATATAAAATTTCAAATCCACCACGATCAGCTATATAATCAACTGCTGTTAATTCCATTAAAAAGTCATAACAAAGTACATCTCTCACATGTTTCATTGTTTTTAATATTGTTCTTGGTTCAACTATTAATACTAGATGATCTAACTCTATATATGCTTCAGATATATCTACAATCTTAGATAAACTACTATGATCATTACTAAATGTTGAATCATTATATATAGACTCTCTTGCTAATTGAGGAGTAACATAAAATCTATCATTATAATATGATTTTTTTTGAACATCGTTTTTAGGTGTATATTTTCTCATTATACTAGCCTTTTTGCTTTTTGAGCTTGACTTGCAGGCTCTCTTCTAATTTTCTTTTGTAACATCATCAATGCATATTGAAGTGTTTCTGGTCGCGGTGCACACCCTGGAAGATAAATATCAACAGGAACTACTCTATCGATACCTTGTACTGTTGAATATGTATTAAACATTCCACCAGTATTTGCACAAGATCCCATTGAGATTACCCATTTTGGATCTGGCATTTGATCATATAATCTTCTCATAAATTCAGCATGTTTTTTAGTTAAAGTTCCAGCTGCAACAATAACATCTGATTGTCTTGGAGATGCTCTAAATATTGTACCCATACGGTCAAAATCGTATCTAGATGCCCCTGAAGCCATCATCTCAATAGCACAACATGCTAAACCATAAGTCATAGGCCAAAGTGAGTTACTTCTACCATAATTAACAATTTTATCAATTGTAGTTAGAGCAATAGGTGCTCCACCATCTTGTAAATAATTTACTTTATGCTGTGCCATTCAAGCGCTCCTTTTTTCCATGCGTAGATAAAACCAATAGTAAGTAATATAATAAATAGAATCATCTCAATAAATCCAAACCAACCCAAAACTTTAAAATCAACAGCCCAAGGAAACATAAAGATAATCTCTACATCAAATAATATAAACAACAATGCCATTAAATAAAACTGTGCTGATATCGTATTTGGTTGCTTTGTTACTTCAGGACCACATTCATAAATAGTACACTTTAGCTTTTCTGTATCCATTCTTGCAAGTTTTTTACTCACATATCTAGACAACATAGTTGTTGCTATAAATGCACCAAATGTTAGAATAAACATTACAAACACACCAAAATACGGATGTGCAAACTCCATATGAGTCATATTTTCCCCTTTAATTATCTTTGAAAAGCCGATATTCATCGACTATAATTGGATAAATGTTATCTAAATGTATATGAATTGCTTCTTATATATTTTTTACTATAACTTTAACTAAATTTTATGTCACAAAAAGAAACAATATCATATAATCAATTTATGAAAATACTTATATCTGCACTAGAAACCTCAGCCAATGTTCATCTAAGAGAGTTGCTTAAATATCTTCCAAGTGATGTAAAAATATCAGGAATTTTTGATAAATCTTTAGGAGATCCAAATTATGATTTATCATCCTTAGCAATTATGGGTTTTGTAGATGCAATAAAAAGGTTACCATTTTTTTTAAAATTAAAAACTCAAATGGTTACCTTAAGTAAAGATGTCGATAAAGTCTTACTTATTGATTCTTCAGGTTTTAATCTACCATTAGCCAAAGCTATTAAAAGCAAATATCCAAATAAAGAAATTATTTATTATATACTACCTCAGGCATGGGTATGGAAAAAAGGAAGAGTAAAAAAACTTGAACTTTATTGTGATAAGTTATGTTCGATTATTCCATTTGAACAAGAATTATATACACAAAAAGATAAGATCACTTATGTAGGTCACCCATTGCTAGATGAAATAAAAGTTTTAAAAGATAATTTAACAACAAACAACAAAATAGCATTTTTACCAGGAAGTAGAAAAAGTGAAATTCAAAATCTTATGCCAATATACAAACAAGTTGCAAAACAACTTAACAAAAAAGCTATACTAGTAATTCCATCACATTTCTCACAAGAATTTATAGCTGAAGTTTATGGAGATATTAGTCAATTTGAAATATCTAACAATACACATCAAACACTTATTGATGTAGATTTTGCTTTTATTTGTAGTGGAACTGCAACTTTAGAAGCTGCACTCATTGGTACACCTTTTGTTCTTTGTTATATAGCTAAAAAGTTTGATTATTTTATAGGAAGTAGAGTAATTGACCTTCCATATGTAGGGCTTGCCAATATCTTTTTTGATAAAATGAATAAACCAGCTATGCATAAAGAGTTATTACAAGATAATGTAACAGTTCAAAATGTAATTGATGCTTATCAACAAACCAAAACAGACGAATTTTTAAAACATTCTAAAATCTTAAGAGATTACTTACAGCATGGAAGTTCAAAAGTAGTTGCAGATATAATTTTAAAGTAAGAGTCTAACCCCTTACTTTTTATTAGATATATCTATATCTACACCATCACTTAAGAGTTCACTTTGTCTAATAGTTAAATATTGTAAAAAGCTATCATACTCATCATAATATTCACCACTTACATATCTAAACAACTCTTTAAAATGAAAACTATAAAGCAATGCATCTATTCTCATTTGCTCTTTTTTCTCATTAAATAAAATAATACCTGGACGATATGTAAGTTTTAGATCTTTTGCCCACTGTTTAGGAGTAGTTTTAATTCCACTTGGAGTTATTATTTGTTCTTGTGAGTCTGCATCATATCTTACAACTGTAAATTTTTGTAACTCTTTTATAACATCTTTATTTTTTAATGTAACATTATGTAAATAATCACATTGTGTACATCCAGCATCTTCAAAAATAACAGCAAGTGGAGTTTCTATTTTGGAAAGATCTCTTATCTCTTTAAACATTGCATTAGGTTTTAATTTATATAAAGTTTTATTTTTTACTTTTTCTAAATAATCCTCTAAACTCATTATTAAATATTTTTTATCATTTACAAACTGTAATATATTTTTAAAATTTTTTGTTGATCTATAACCATTTATTCTTACAACAATTTTATTGTTTTGATCAAAAAATATTATTGTAGGTGTATATTGAACTTTTAAATGTTTTGCATATTCACTTTCACTCATAGTTGTATTTTCATCAAGTGTAATCTCTTTATCACCTTTGATATTAATACCTATTACATCAAAATGCTTTTTTATGTATTTTTGTGTTTCATTCTCGTTATAAAAATTGTCTTTTAACATTTTTGTACAATATGGACAAAAGTCCAAACTTAAAAATAACATTACATGCTTATTTTCCTCTTTAGCTTCATCTATATCTTCTTGAATATCAAGAAAACTTTGCTTTAACCATGATGGCATTTCATGACTTTGTCCACCACTAACTTGTCCCATTTTAGCATTTAAAGTTACTAAAAATAAAATATTTAATAAAACTACACAAATAGTTTTTATATAACTATTTCTCATAATTGTCCTTGTTTTTTATACAATTATATCATAAGAAATAGTAATATTACAAAAATTTATTTTTTAATTGCATCTTTTGATTTATTAAAGCAAAACATTCCCATTTTTTCATTTGTAAATGACATAATACATATACTTCCAGGATCACTTAAAGGAGTAAATTCATATACTCTTACATTATAACCTTCTGTTTCAATATTATATTTTACATCAGGATCTATTGTTTTATTACCCCAACTTTTTAATTGAGACCAAGTAAGTGCATATAATGAACTTACTCCAAGTATTGATAAAATTACTAAAATCTTTTTCATTTTTTATATCCTTTATTTTAAATTTATTGTCTAATCATATCCTAAATATATTTTGGATATACTAATTATCTTAAAAATTATGAGGATTATTAAATATGTTAGACGTAGTAGAAATTCAAGAAATCTTACCACATAGATACCCATTTTTATTGGTTGATAGAGTTACAGATATGGTTGAGGGAGAAAGTATTGTTGGATATAAAAATGTTTCAATAAGTGAACCTGCATTTCAAGGTCATTTTCCTGGTCATCCTATCTATCCTGGAGTTATGATATTAGAAGGAATGGCACAAGCTGGTGGGATTTTAGCACTTTTAAGTGCTGGTCTTAGCAAAGAAGAGATTAAACAAAAAGTTATATACTTTATGAGTATTGATGGTGCAAAATTTAGAAAACCTGTAAAACCAGGTGATCAACTAGAATATAGAATCAAAGTTGCAAAATTAAGAAAAAATCTAATTGTACTTGATGGTGAAGCTTATGTGGATGATCAGTTAGTTTGTGAAGCACAGCTTAAAGCTATGGTTGTAGATAAATAATTATTATGAGTAATATCCATAAAACTGCCATCATAGAAGATGGTGCAAAGGTTGCTAGTAATGTTACTATTGGAGCTTTTACAATTATTGGTTCTCAAGTTAGTATTGATGAGGGTACAAGCATTGGTTCTCATTGTATAATTGAAGGGAAAACAACAATTGGAAAGAATAATACAATTTTTTCTCATGCAGCATTAGGAACTATACCTCAAGATTTAAAATTTGATGGAGAAGATGTAGAGCTAATTATTGGAGATAATAATACTATTAGAGAATTTACTTTATTTAATCCTGGTACTATTGGTGGCGGATCAAAAACAGTAATTGGTAATAATAACTTATTTATGGGCTACACGCATGTAGCTCATGACTGTATTATTGGTTCTCATTGTATATTTGCAAACGTTGCTACACTTGCAGGTCATGTTGAGTGTGATGACTATGTAGTTGTGGGTGGACTTACACCAATTCATCAATTTTGTAAAATCGGAACACAAGCTATGATAGCTGGTGGTTCTGTTGTAACACAAGATATTCCTCCATACTGTTTAGCTGAAGGTAATAGAGCAAATGTAAGAGGTCTTAATCTAACTGGTTTAAGACGAAGATTTGATAATAGAGATGATATCAATGAAGTAAAAAAAGCATATAAACAACTTTTTGAATCTGGTTTACCACTTCAAGATAGTGCAAAACAGATAATAGAAAATACAAACAATGAACATGTCTTGTCTTTGGCAAACTTTGTTCTAAATACAAAACGGGGAATCCCGTTTAATAGGAAATAAAATGAGTAAACTAACATGTGATTTTTGTGGTGCTGAAGATTCACCATCAAATCCAATTTTAGCAGGAGATAATGCAGCAATTTGTAGATCTTGTGTAGAAGCAGCAAGTGAAATTATGCATAATGAATCTGATCCAAAAAATATTACAAAACAAGAAGATAAAACAATAACAAAAGAACCTGAAGCTAAATTATTAGTACCAAGTGAATTAAAAAAGATTTTAGATAGCTATGTTGTAGGTCAAGATAAAGCAAAAAAAGTTTTAAGTGTAGCAGTATATAATCACTATAAAAGAATTTTTAAACATGATAGTTTAAAAGATGATGATACACAAATTAATAAATCAAATGTATTATTAATAGGACCTACTGGATCTGGTAAAACTTTACTTGCACAAACTATATCAAAATATCTTGATGTACCTTTAGCAATTGCAGATGCAACAAGTCTTACTGAAGCTGGTTATGTTGGAGATGATGTTGAAAATGTAATTACTAGATTACTTCAAGCAGCCAATGGTGATGTTAAAAAAGCGGAGCAAGGAATAATTTTCATAGATGAGATTGATAAAATCTCAAGAATGAGTGAAAATAGATCAATCACTAGAGATGTATCTGGAGAAGGTGTTCAGCAAGCTTTACTAAAAATTATTGAAGGTTCAGTTATAAATGTTCCACCAAAAGGTGGAAGAAAACATCCTGGACAAGAAGCAATTCAAGTTGATACTACAAATATTTTATTTATTTGTGGAGGAGCTTTTGATGGACTTGAAGAGATTATTCAAAAAAGAGAGGGTGGAAACATCCTTGGATTTAATCAAATCAAAAAAGGTAAAGAAGAAAATACAAATATTATAAATATTGTAGAACCTGATGATTTAACTAAATATGGTTTAATTCCAGAGTTAATTGGACGACTTCATATGATTGCAACATTAAACGAGATTACTCAAGAAGATATGGTACATATACTAACTGAACCTAAAAATTCACTTGTAAAACAATATACAAAACTATTTAAAATGGATGATGTTGAACTAGTTTTTGAAGATGATGCACTTTTAACTATTGCACAAAAAGCACTTGCAAGAAAAACAGGAGCCAGAGGTCTAAGATCAATTATAGAAGAAACAATGTTAGATATCATGTTTCATATTGATGAATATAAAAATGGTAAGATTACAGTAACAAAAGAGATGGTAGAGAAAAATTCTCTTAATAAAACTAGTAATAATACAACTAAAGTAGCATAGAAGGACATATATGATTTTAGATAAACTTATAGGTATATTTTCAAATGATATGGCGATAGATTTAGGTACAGCTAATACTATTGTTTCAGTAAAAGGTAAAGGTATTATTATAAATGAACCTTCAGTTGTAGCAGTACAACACGATAGATATGGAAAAGACAAAATTTTAGCAGTTGGATCTGAAGCTAAAAAAATGATTGGTAAAACTCCACTTAATATTCAAGCAGTTCGACCTATGAAAGATGGTGTTATTGCTGATTTTGAGATGACTGAGAGAATGATTAGATATTTTATTGAAAAAGCACATCAAAGAAAATCATTTGTACGACCTAGAATAATTATATGTATCCCTCATGGAATTACTCAAGTTGAAAGAAAAGCAGTAAAAGAATCTGCTTTAAGTGCAGGAGCTAGAGAAGTATTTTTAGTAGATGAACCAATGGCAGCTGCAATTGGTGCAGGAATTCCTGTAAGTGATCCAGATGGTTATGTTGTAGTTGATATTGGTGGTGGTACTACTGAAATTGGTGTTACATCTTTAGGTGGACTTGTTTTAAGTAAATCTATAAAAGTAGCTGGTGATAAATTTGATAAATCAATTATAGAATATGTTAGACAAAATTATAATCTATTTATAGGAGAAAGAACTGCTGAACAGATTAAACTTGATGTAGGAACATCTGTTAAATTAGATCCTGAACTAAAAATAACTGTAAAAGGTAGAGATAGTTCTGGATTACTTTCAACTATAGAATTAGGTAGTGAAGGTGTAAGAGCAGCTATTAAAGAACCACTTAAAGAGATAGGTACAGCAGTAAGAAGTGTACTAGAAAATATGCCTCCAGATCTTGCAGGAGATGTTGTGGATAATGGTATCATACTTACAGGTGGTGGAGCATTAATTAGAGGATTAGATGCATATTTAGCAGAAATTGTTAAACTTCCTGTTTCTGTTGCAGAAGAACCACTACTTGCAGTTGCTTATGGAACTAGCAAAGTATTAGATGAGGAAGCACTTTTACGATTAATTTCAAATGAATAAAAAATTCTCTTTTTTTATTTTAGTTATTATAACTATTGCCGTATATACCCTTAAGATAGATCAACCTATTATTAAGGGTTTAAGCAATATTAATAACTCCTTTAAATCATACTTTATAGCCAAATTTGTAGATATACAAAATAGTATTGATTTATATATATTTCAAAAAGATACTATTGCTAGATTAAAAAATAAAAATAATGTATTAGAGAAACAAAATCTTGCGTTGAAAAAACAAACTTCAAGTATTATTATAAAAGATATAAACCAATTTATAGCTGTTAATGTTTTATCATATGTAAATTTCAATACATATACTAGAGTTTGGATTGATTATACTCCGGACAATGATCAATTAATAGGATTAATTTATAATAATAATGCCGTAGGAGTTTTACAAAAAAAAGACAATAAATCTATTGGATATCTAAATGGAGATATAAAATGTAACTATACTGTTTTTATAGGTAAAAATAAAGTACCTGCAATAATACACCCAATAAAAAATAGTAATAACCTACTTGCAAAATATATACCACTTTGGTCAGATATAAAAGTTGGAGATAATATCATCACAAGTGGTTTAGATAAAATATTTTTTGAAGGTCTTGAAGTGGGGAAAGTAGTCAAAATAATACATAAACCCGAATCTTTAGAAGCTGTAGTTAAAACTAATATAAATATATTAAATAAAAAAACTTTTTATATATATAAACCTAATATTTAGCCATAATATTATCAATATCATCCCAGCTTAAATCATCTTTTGGCTTAAACATATTATAAACATATCTTGCAAACATATCAGTTTCTACATTTACTTTTGATCCAACTTTATAAGTTTGGAAAAGTGTATTTTTTATAGTATGAGGAATAATTGTCAATCTAAAAGAATCATTTTTAACATCATTTACAGTTAAACTAACCCCATCTATTGTAATAGAGCCTTTAGGTATCACAAATCTCATATATTCTTTGGGTAAAGTTATAATAAAATCTGTAGAGTTTCCACTTTTACTAATACTTTTTATAGTTCCTATACAATCTACATGACCTTGAACAATATGACCTTCAAATCTATCTCCCATCATCATAGCAGGTTCCATATGTACAGTTTTTTTATAATTTTCAATAGCTAAAACAGTTTGAGATTCTGGAGATAACTCCACACTAAAACTATTGTTTGCCAATGATACTACAGTTAAACATGCTCCATTTATAGCAATACTATCACCAATCTTTGGTTTATAATCTGATTTTATAGTCAATACATTATTTGTAAAACTTAGAACTTGTGCCATTTCTCTAATTAATCCAGTA
Organism: uncultured Arcobacteraceae bacterium; assembly: GCA_964486745.1. Lineage (GTDB taxonomy): Bacteria > Campylobacterota > Campylobacteria > Campylobacterales > Arcobacteraceae > JAYEFX01. The sequence continues at coordinate 2,831 of CAZAOJ010000013.1, read as the reverse complement.
AACACACTTCCCCTTTATATCTTTATTTGGTATAATAGCGAAAAATATATTAGGATAGAGTATATGAGATATGATGTAATTGTTGTAGGTGGTGGACATGCTGGAATTGAAGCTTCACTAGCAAGTGCTAGAATGGGAGCTAAAACACTACTTATTACTATGCTAGTTGAACAAATTGGAGCAGCCTCTTGTAATCCTGCAATTGGTGGACTTGCAAAAGGTCACTTAGTGCGAGAAATTGATGCACTTGGTGGACAAATGGGTTTATGTACAGATGCTACAGGGATTCAATTTCGTATTTTAAATCAAAGTAAAGGTGCAGCTGTTCAAGGAAGTAGAGCACAAATTGATATGGATAAATATCGAAAATATATGAGAGATATTTGTCATAATAGTGAGAACTTAGAAGTATATCAAGATGAAGTATCACAACTTCTTGTAAAAGATTCATCTGTATATGGTGTAGTTACCAATCTTGGAGAGACAATAGAAGCATCAAAAGTAATACTTACAACTGGTACCTTTATGAAAGGACTTATTCATATAGGTCAAAATCAATATCCAGCAGGTAGAGCATGGGAGTTACCATCTACAACTTTATCAACTCAATTAAAAGAATTGGGGCTTGATGTAGGAAGATTAAAGACAGGAACACCCGCTAGACTTGATTCAAAATCAATTGATTTTTCAAAACTAGAAGAGCATGGTGGAGATGAAAATCCTACTCCTTTTAGTTTTAGAACAAATAAATCTGAATTTAACCCTACTCAATATCCATGCTATATCACATATACAAATCTAGGAACACATGATACTATTACATCAAATTTTAGTAGAGCCCCTCTTTTTACAGGTCAAATTCAAGGAAGTGGTCCAAGATATTGTCCAAGTATTGAAGATAAAGTAAATAGATTTGCGGAACGAGATAGACATCAACTATTTCTAGAACCACAAACATCAAGTTGTAATGAGTATTATATCAACGGTTTAAGTACATCTTTACCAATTGATGTACAAAAAACAATGATACACTCTATAAATGGATTGGAAAATGCAAAAATAGTACGATATGGTTATGCTATAGAATATGATTATGTAGATCCTACAAATTTAAAACATACACTTGAAACAAAAAAAATAGCAAACCTATATCTTGCAGGTCAAATAAATGCAACTACAGGATATGAAGAAGCTGCAGCTCAAGGTCTTATGGCTGCAATAAATGCAGTGCAAAATTTAAATGGAAAAGAACCATTTATACTAAGAAGAGATGAGGCATATATTGGTGTACTTATTGATGATTTGGTTACCAAAGGGACAAATGAACCATATAGAATGTTTACAAGTCGAGCTGAATACAGACTTCTTTTAAGAGAAGAGAATGCGGATATGAGACTAATGGATTATGGATATGAGTTTAATCTAATTGATGAAGATACTCTTAAAATTATGCACCATAAAAAACAAACAATATCAGATGCTATTGAATTTATGGTCAATGAATGGTTTACTCCAAAAAAAGAAAACCTACAACTTTTAGAAGAGTTAAATGAAGATAAAATATCAGATAGAGCCTTACTAATTGATATAGTTGGAAGAAATACTATTACTGAACAAAAATTTGATAAACTAGTGCCATCTTTAGCTCATCTTGAATCATATTTAAAACAACAAGTGATAACAGAAGCTAAATACTATAGGTATGTACATAAACAACAAAAACAAATAGATAAGATGAAAAAGATGCTTAAGATGAAAATACCTGAAGATTTTATATATGATAATATCCCAGGACTATCAAATGAAGTGATAGAGAAACTTAAAAAATTCAATCCACCTACACTTTTTAATGCTGGAGAAATCAGCGGAATTACACCAGCAGCAGTTGATATACTGCATCTTTATATAAATATGAAAAACAAGGAAATAAATTAATGAAACTTTACATATATGCCCAAAGTGGACACGCTTTTGGTTTAGAAAAAGTAAGAAAAGCATCTGTAATAGCAAAAAAACTAGAAAAGTACAATCCTATATTAGCTACAGCTGATTATAGAGCAGCTACTTATGCCAAAGAGCACCTAGGTGTAAATAAAGGGGTAGGAATAGATGTACTTACAAATCTTCCACATATGATGAATAGAGGAGATTTTTTAGTATTTGATAGTAATGAAGCAAATGATTTTACAAAAGAGCATATGAATGATTTTTGTTCACTTTTATATGAAGTAGGACAAGATAATCTTAATTCAATTATAGTTGATGATTTATATAAAGATCATTTAAAAGATAATCATACAATAGAAAAACTATTTTACTATGGTGATGATGATTATATAAATATACTACTAAATCAAGCCAAAAATGAAGAGGTTAAACATGATATATCTTTACTTATGGGACACTATATGTTTTTAGGTGATGAGGATAAACTTAAACCGTTTTTCTCTTTGATTATTGATGAAGAAGAATATAATGATACAATAAAAGAATCAAAAAATATACTTACAGGATCAGAACAAACAGCACTTGAAGCTATAGCAAATAACTCAAATGTTGTTTTATTACAAAGAGATGATAAAAACTATATCCATCTTGATTTATTACAACAGTGCAATGTTCCAATAATAGAAAAAAATGATAAATCTTTAGATGAGATATTTAAAGAGTTTGATTCTATTTGTGAAAATTATCCACAAATAAAAAGAGATATTTTTACTCAATTTGATACTGATATAAAAAATATATTGGAAGATCTTTCAAAATTTGATAAATTAATAGAGCTTACAAAACATCAAATTCTTCCACAAGATATGAATGTCTAATCCCTT
>CAZAOJ010000012.1:27552-41893 GCA_964486745.1 uncultured Arcobacteraceae bacterium | reverse complement strand
GGAATGATACTTTTAATTCCATAACTTATATCTTTTTCAACACTTTGTATAGATTCTTTCATCTCACGCATCATTGCATTTAGTTTATGCTCTGGATCTTTAAACTCAATTTTATTTATTTTATCTACTTGCTTAATTTCATCAGTTTGTATTGTCTTCGAAGATGAAATAAGAAATAATTCTAACTCATTAGAATATAAAAAAGAAACAATAAAACTCACATAAATAATTTTAAACATATCCTATTTTATCATAATTCAGTTGCATTTTTAATAATATCAAGCCCAAATTTATCTCTTAACTTTTGAACTTGAGAAGTTAACTTATTTTGTTTAATATCATCTTCATTATCAAATAATGAATATGTTTGAATTTTTTTAGAGAAATTTGTAACATTTACGGTTAATTTTATAACACCAATGTCTTTTTTAAAGTTATTATCAAAAATATCCATAATAATATCTTTAAAAAGTTTTTCACTAAATTTTCTATTATTTGTAATACTTTTTTTTGTTTTTATATTATATTCATAATTAATTTTTAAATAATATGTAGTAGGATATAGTTGTAAATCTTCAATAATATATACTATATTCCTACACATTATTAAAACTCTTCTTTTAATCTCATTTTTATCATAAATTGCATCAAATGTTCTACTAAGTCCGATTGATTTTCGCTCTCCCCTTTTAAGTATTTTTTCATTATCATCCCCATAAACTCTGTGATATAATTGAATTCCAGGCTTTTTCCAACTATACAGTAAATTTTTACTTTGGATTAATTGCCCTAGTGTATTTATACCATATTTTTTTAATCTTGTTTGAAACGCTTTACCAATACCGGGAAACTCTTCTACGGGGATATTAGAAATATATTTTGAAGTATCTTTAATATATTTTATCCCTAATGGTTTTGCATCATTAGTTGCAAGTTTAGCAATCCATTTTGAAGGTGCAATTCCTATAGAAACAGGTAAGTTAAATATTTTTTTAATATCATTTTGCAGTTTAATACAAAAATCATATACATCCTCATCTTTAATCCAACCACTTAAATCACCAAACCACTCATCTATACTAAATTGTTCAACTGCAGGAATATAATATTTTAAAAACTGATGTAATTCAAATGATAAATGATGATATAATGTATATTTTGATGGTACAACTATAAGTTCTGGACAGAGTCTAAGAGCCATATCTATACTCATAGCAGTTTTAACACCTTTTGCTCTTGCTTCATAGCTACAAGTTACAATAATACCTCGTATTTTATCTTTACCATCTATCTTATCTACAAATCTTGTGTGAAAATCATTTTTATTATTTGAATCAAATACTGGAGCTACAAATGCTCCACTGTTGTTATTAATTAATTTTGTATTATTTCTTTTTGCATCAAATATTTGAAGATTACTTCGACTTCCAACAGCAGCTGGAATATTATTTAAAGAAGAGTCAAGACTTCTATGTGCTGAAATAAAAAAACTGTCTAAATCTATGTGTATAAACACTTTCTCATCCTTTTGTCAAAGTATAGCGTAACTTAGTTTAATATAATTACATATTGCAATAATATTACAATATGATATTTTTATTATTTATCAGCTATAATACTTTTAAGTAAATTATTAATTAAAGGATATATTATAGCTTTATGTAAAAATTGTAAAAATGAAGTTGAAAATCACTCAAAAAAGTGTCAATATTGTGGCATTTTAAACCCTGCCGTTACAATAAAAGAAGTAATAATCACTACATTGATAGTAATTGTGGTTATGTATACAATTATTTTACTATTTTAAAATAAGATAAAATTATAATATATATATTTATAATTTTTCACATCATAGATAATTTAGCCTTATTTAAACGAAATACAACTAAAATAATTAAAATTAAACCTATATTTAGGTTATGAAGTAATAAAATTAGTAAAATTTATTAAAAGATTAACAATAGGCAATACAACAATTAAAAAGAAGATTCTAATTGCATTTCTTACTGTAGGATTAGTAGTCTCAATATTATTAGTTTTAAACTATTCAAACACTCAAGTTTTGAATAAAAATTGGAATTTATATAAAAATGAAGCATCAAAAAGATTAGAGTTAGTTACACAACTTAAATCTCAAGTTGGTTATGGTGGAATCATACATCAATTTAAAAACTATGTAATAAGAGGTCAACAAAAACAAGTTGATAAAGTAAATAAATTGTACAATGACTTTGTTACAACAATAAATCAATATAAAAAATTAAAAAGCCTAAATAGTAAAGAGAAACAGGCTTTAGCTAATATTGAAAAAATAATTACACTTTATCATAAAAACTTATCTGTAGCTATAGATTTAAAAGCTCAAGGTAAAAGTGTAAAAGAGATAGATAAAACAATCAAAATTAGTGATTCTCCAGCACTAAATGGATTTAAAGATTTAATTGAAGCAGCAAGTGTAATTGTAAAAAAATACACAAGTGATTTTAATAAAGCATTATCAACAAGTAATCTTTACATTATTTCTTTAATAATTTTAATTTTAATATCATTTACACTACTTTATTTTACAATTTCAAATTCAGTAATCACACCATTAATTAGATTTAAAGAAGATCTATTAAAATTCTTTAGTTATATGAATAAAGAAACATCAGATATATCTCTAATAAATCATACTTCTAATGATGAAATTGGAACAATGGCTAAAATTGTAAATGAAAATATTTTAAAAACTAAACAATTAATAGAAGAAGATGATAAAGTAATTGAGGAAGCTAAAATTGTAATTAATAGAGTAAAATATGGTTGGTATTCTCAATATATTGAAAGTTCAACATCAAATGAGTCTTTAAATCAATTTAAAGATGGTGTAAATGAGATGATTAAAGCAACAAAAAAACATTTTGAAAATATGACTATAATTTTAGAAGAATATACAAATGCTGATTATAGAAATCAATTAGTATTAGAAAATATTGAAAAAGGTGGAGTATTTGATTTATTAGTTACAGATATCAATAAATTAAGAGATGCTATCACTCAAATATTAATAGAAAATAAAGAAAATGGTATGACACTAAGTACAAGTAGTGATGCATTACTTCAAAATGTAAATACATTAAATAAAAACTCAAATCAAGCAGCAGCATCTCTTGAAGAAACTGCTGCAGCATTAGAAGAAGTTACTGCTACTATTACTAATAATAATCATAATATTGTAAAAATGGCAGGATATGCATCTTCTCTTACAAATTCATCAGATGAAGGTAGAGATTTAGCAAAAGAAACTACAGTTGCTATGGATGACATTAATGAAAGAGTTCAATCTATTAATGAAGCAATTAGTGTAATTGATCAAATTGCTTTCCAAACAAATATTCTATCACTAAATGCAGCAGTTGAAGCTGCAACAGCTGGTGAAGCAGGAAAAGGATTTGCCGTAGTTGCACAAGAAGTTAGAAATCTTGCAAGCAGATCTGCTGAAGCAGCAAATGAAATTAAAAAAATAGTTGAAGATGCTACAACAAAAGCAAATGACGGTAAAACAATTGCAGATAAAATGATATCAGGATATGATGGATTAAATGAAAATATATCTAAAACTGTAGAACTTATATCAGATATTGAGACAGCATCAAAAGAACAACAAAGTGGGATATCTCAAATAAATGATGCAATTAATTCACTAGATCAACAAACACAACAAAATGCATCTGTAGCAGCACAAACAAATGAAATAGCAGCACAGACTGATATTATTGCTAAACTCATAGTATCAAATGCAGATGAAAAAGAATTTGTAGGTAAAAATGAAGTAAAAGCAAAAAATATCAATATTGAAAGTATTTCACAACCTATAAAAACACAACCTGTAAAAAAAGAAACTAGAAATATAAAACCAACCGTATCAAATAATACGGAAGATGAGTGGGCAAGTTTTTAAAACTTGCCTATTTATCAATTAAAATTTAAAATCTTCACCTAAATAATGTTCTCTTACACTACCATCTGATTTAATCTGTTCAGCATCACCACTGGCTAATACTGCTCCACTTTTCATCACATAAGCTCTATGACATATTTGAAGTGTCTCTCTAACATTGTGATCAGTAATAAGTACACCAATATTTCTTTTTGTCAACTGATGTATAATCTCTTGTATGTCTTTCACTGCAATTGGATCAACACCAGCAAATGGTTCATCAAGAAGTAAAAATTTTGGATTAGATACTAATGCTCTAGCTATTTCTGTTCTACGTCTCTCCCCTCCACTTAAACTTACACCTAATCTTTGACGAATAGGTTCAATATTAAATATTTCAAGTAATTCATCTACTCTTTTCTCTTGTTCTTTTGTATCTTTTATAACAATTTGAGCTGCAAGCATAAGGTTGTCTTCAACACTCAACTCTTTAAAAATTGATGATTCTTGAGGTAAATATCCAATACCTTTTAATGCTCTTTGATGTAACGGTAAATTTGTAATATCATCATCATCAAAAAATATTTTACCACTAGTTGGAGTTATTAATCCACAAATAGCATAAAAAGATGTTGTTTTTCCAGCACCATTTGGTCCAAGAAGACCAACAACTTCCCCACTATGTACTTCAAGTGATACACCATGTAATATCTGTGTTTTTTTAATACTTTTTGTTAAATCTTCTACATATAGTTTATGTTTCAATTATATATTCTCTCTTATTATCTAATTTTTTTATATTTACAACTAAAAATTCAAATCCATATTGACTTAAAATAGATTCTAAATCTTCTTCTCCCCACTCTACAAAATGTATGCCATCATTCTCAAATTCTTCTAATAAACCTAAATTCACAAATTCTTGTAAACTCTTATTATATAAATCATAATGGTATATATCATTACTATATTTAGTTTGTATTGAAAATGTTGGGGAAGTCACATCATCATCAATATTATTTTGCTTTATATACTGTTTTACAAGGGTTGTTTTACCACTTGCTAAATCACCTCTTAACAATACAATCATGTTTTGTTTATCAATTAATCTATTTAATTCATTTACAATTAAATTGAGTTGATCTTTAGCTAAAATCATACTACATTAAACTATTTGATACTGATATAATTTGTTCTAACTTTGCTTTTGCTTTACCATTGTCTATAACACTTCTAGCTAATTCTATACCTTGCTCTGTTGAATGAACTTTTCCATCAACTAAAAGTGCAGCAGCAGTATTTATTAATACAATATCAAGTTTAGCTCCACTTATTTTACCTTCTAAAATATCTCTTGTAATTACTGCATTTTCTTTAGCAGTTCCACCTTCAATCTCTTTTTTATCATAAAATTCAAAGCCATATTCTCTTGGATCTAAAGTAAATTCTTTTACTTGCCCTCTTTCTACAAATGCTGCATGAGTTATGCTTGATATTGATATTTCATCCATACCATCTTCACTACTTACAACCATTGCTCTACTTGTATTCAATAGCGTTAGTGCTTTTGCAATTTTTGATACATATTCTTTTGAAAATACACCAATAAGCTGCTTATGTACAGAAGCTGGATTACTTAGTGGTCCTAATATATTAAAAATAGTTCTATGTGGTATAGATTTTCTAATTGGCATAATATATTTCATAGCTGGATGATGATTTATTGCAAACATAAAGACAAATCCAGTTTCTTCAAGCATCTGAACTTGTTTTGGAATAGTTAAAGATAAATTAACTCCTAATTCTTCAAGCATATCAGCTGATCCGGAATTACTTGTAATACTTCTATTTCCATGTTTTGCTACTTTACATCCACAAGCTGCCAACATAATAGAAACAGTAGTAGAGATATTAAAACTATTACTTTTATCTCCACCTGTTCCACAATTATCTATTAATTCCTCTTTTAAACTATATGGTACAGGTAATGGTATATAATGTTCTCTCATAGCATCAGCTGCAGCTGCAATTTGTTCAGGCGTTTCACCATCTTCATATAGTTTTATTAAATAATCTCTTACTTCTTGCTCAGGCAGTCTATTTTCAAATATATCATCAAACTTTAATTTATCTTTATTAAACATTTTTTCCTCCAATTTGCACTACATATTCACTTTGTTTACTTTTTGGTGTTGATTTTGTTGTAGGTATTTGTAATACTTTAAATTTATCTGTATATTCAAGATATTTAATTTCTATAATATCCCCTACTTTTACCTCTTTGGCTTTTTTCACACTAATACCGTTGATAAATACAACTTTATGTGCCAACATATCTTCGGCTATTGATCGTCTTTTAGTAATATTTACTGCATTTAAAAATTTATCTATTCTCATAACCAAAATTATAGCTATTTTTAGATAAAATATAGCCAATTATTAAAATTTTTATTACGGAGATACAATGTCAAAAAAAGAAGTAAAAAAAGTAGTATTAGCTTATAGTGGTGGATTAGACACAAGTGTTATTTTAAAATGGCTTCAAGATGAATATAATGCTGAAGTTATTACATTTACAGCTGATTTAGGTCAAGGTGAAGAGGTAGAACCTGCTCGTGAAAAAGCACTTTCATGTGGAATTAAACCTGAAAATATTTTTATACTTGATATTCAAGAAGAGTTTGTAAAAGATTATGTTTTCCCTATGTTTAGAGCAAATGCAATCTATGAAGGTGAATATCTACTTGGTACTTCAATTGCTAGACCACTTATTGCAAAAAAACAAATAGAAATTGCTGCAAAAATGGGAGCTGATGCTGTATCTCATGGTGCAACTGGAAAAGGAAATGATCAAGTAAGATTTGAACTTGGTTACTTAGGATTAAATCCAGATATTACAGTTATTGCACCTTGGAGAGAATGGGATCTAAATAGTAGAGAAAAACTTTTATCTTATGCTAGAGAGCATGGTATTAGTATTGATGCAAAACATCTTGATGAAAATGGGAAACCAACAGTAAGTCCTTATTCAATGGATGCAAATTTACTTCATATCTCTTATGAAGGTCTACATCTTGAAAATCCAATGAATGAACCAGAAGATTCTATGTGGCTATGGACAACTGATCCTATAGATGCACCAAATACTCCAGAATATATCACTATTGGATATAAAAATGGTGACCCTATTTCTATAAATGGAAAAGAGTTAAGTGCTGCTACAATTTTACGAACTTTAAATGAATATGGAAATAAACACGGTATCGGAAGACTTGACATTGTTGAAAATAGATTTGTTGGGATGAAAGCTCGTGGCTGTTATGAAACTCCAGGTGGAACTATTATGCTAAAAGCTCATAGAGCTATAGAATCTATTTGTTTAGATAGAGAAGAAGCACATCTAAAAGACTCTATGATGCCAAAATATGCAGAACTAATTTATAATGGTTTTTGGTTTAGCCCAGAGCGAGAGATGATGCAAGCAGCAATTGATGCTACTCAAAAATATGTTCAAGGTGAAGTTAGATTAAAACTTTATAAAGGTAGTGTAACAGTGGTAGGAAGACAATCTGATATGTCACTATACTCTGAAGAGCACTCTACTTTTGAAGAGGATGAAGTATATAATCAAAAAGATGCAGAAGGTTTTATTAGATTAAATGCATTAAGAAGAATTATTGCAGGTAAAAAAAGAACTATAAAATAAAATATAAAAGATATTATTAAATGGATTACTTAAAAGATTTAGAAAAAATTTGTAAAATTAACTCTTACACTAAAAATAAAGAAGGTGTAGATGAAGTTGGTTTACAAATGCAAAAATGGCTTGAAGATATTGGTTTTAAAACTACTACATACAAAAGAGAACTTTTAGGTAATCATCAACTCTTTACTACGCCTAAAACAGATGGAGACAAAATTCTTTTTTTAGGACACAATGATACAGTATTTCCACAAGGTCAATTTGACACATTTACTCAAGATGACAAATGGATATATGGTCCTGGTGTTTGTGATATGAAAGGTGGAAATATTGTAGCACTTGAAGCACTTAAGGAGATTTATAAAAATAACAATAAAATACAAAATATAGATTTTTTACTTGTATCAGATGAAGAAACAGGAAGTGATGATTCTAAATTTATCACTTTAGATATAGCAAAAAATTATGATTATTGTTTTGTATTTGAAGCAGCAGGACCTGACCTTGAAGTTGTAACAGGACGAAAAGGTGTTGGAACATATACCATAACTATAAATGGTCAAGCTGCACATGCAGGAACTAGTTATACAAAAGGTATAAATGCAAACTTAGAAGCTAGTTATAAACTACAAGAGCTTGTAAAACTTACAAATTTAGAACTAGGTACAACTTGTAATGTTGGAAAAATATCTGGTGGAATTGGAGCAAATACAATTAGCCCAAAATGTGAATTATTACTAGAAATTAGATATAAATTAAACAGTGAAAAAATTAGACTCCTAAAAGCTCTTGAAACTATTACAAATACTTCATATGTGCAAGGCACTACTTCAACTCTTGATGGTTTAATTCAAAGAGATGTTATGGAAGAAAATTCTACACAATTAAACTTTATAAAAAAATTAGAATCAATTACAAATCAAAAAATTCCAACAGAACAAAGGGGTGGAGTAAGCGATGCAAATCATGTAGCATCTTGTGATGTTGTTACACTTGATGGATTTGGCCCATTTGGTGATGGAGATCATACTATTCATGAAAGAGCTCTAAAAAGTAGTTTTGAACAAAGAATAAATATGATGAAAAATATATTAGAGTTTCATCAAAATAATAATTTTAAGTTCTAATTTATTTAAACTAAAAATATGATCCAATATGATAAACTATCATTAAATTGTAATAATTAATTTTAGGAGAGCAAATGAGTAAACATAATCGTAAAATAGGAATGTGGCTTTACAGTAATGGTGGTGGAGATAAAATTGGTAAAAAGATTATAAAAAAACTCAAAGATAGAGGAATAGATACTCTTAACAATATAAGATTACATGATTGTATAGCTAAAAATGGTCATATATACTACGATGATTTAAAAGTAGATAAACTAGATCTATTCTTTTCATATAATGCAGGGGAACAAACTCAATATCAAATGTATCTATATCAAGCATTAAATCGTGTTATTCCTATGATAAATTCTTATGATTCATTTGCTCTAACTGAAGATAAATTCCATACATCATTTGTTCTTAGAAACAATGGTATAGCAACACCAGATTATAAATTATGCCATAGAGACAATGGTGCTGCATTAAAAAAGATAATTAAAAAATGGGATAAAATGGTATATAAACCAACTGATGGTTGGGGTGGAGTTGGACTTACAAAAATTGAATCTGAAGCAAACCTTGATATGCTTATGCCATTTTTAAATCAGATGGATTTAAGATATTTTTATGTTGAAAAATTTATAACATATGATAATACGGACTTTAGAGTTGATATTGTTGATGGTGAATTTGTTGGTTGTTATGGGCGAAAAGCTAGTGGAACTGATTGGCGAACTAATGTTACTAGTGGTGGCTCTGTATTTATGAGAGAAGCAAATGATGAAATTATAAATATCGCAAAAAAAGCTTGTAAAGTTTGTGAAGTTGATATTGGTGGAGTTGATATTATTTATGATTTAGAAAAACAAGAATATGTAGTACTTGAGGTAAATGGAATACCAGCGTTTGCAACTCCAGAACAAGAAAAACAAGGTTTAGATTTCAATAATAAAAAAATAGATCTTATTGTAGATATGATAGATAGAAAAACTAAAAAAAATAAAAAATAAAAAGGAAATAATATGGCACTAAAAAATAAAGAATTACCAAAATTAGGATTTTTGTATCTTGATCATGTATTAAGATTTTTTGATCACTCAAACTTCAAAGGTTGGCCAAATAAAATTGAGACTGTAACATACCACTGGGGAAATGATAAAAATAGATTTATTAAAGAAGTAAAAAGAAAAAAAATTGATGTTTTAATTGGAAATGTTCCAGCAACTGCGTATGAAACATTTAGAGAAATAGCACGAGCTTTACCAAATGTAAGATTTATACCATCACTTGATACTCAATTTTCTAATAAATCTAAAGAAAATGTGACAAGATTTGCATGGAAATATAATTTACCTATTCCAAAAACATATATCTACTACAATAGAGATAATGCAGATAAATTTCTAAAAAAATGCAAATATCCAAAAATTGTAAAAAAATCTTATGGACCATCTAATTATGGTGGTTATTTTGTACATAAAGTAGATGATTACAAAGAAGCTCGTGCCTTATTTGATGAAAAAAAATACCATCCTATGTATTTTCAAGATTTTGTACCAATGGAAGCTGATATTAGAGTGATGCTTATTGGTCATAAACCTGTATGTGCATTTTGGAGAAGAGCTCCTGAGGGTGAATGGCTTACAAATACTAGCCAAGGTGGAAGTATGGATTATATGGATGTGCCTAAAAATGTATTAGACTTAGCAGTTAAAGTAAGTAAAGCAGCCAAAGCTGAATATTGGGCTTGTGATGTAGCATATGGGAAAGATGGAAAAGTGCGAATATTAGAGTGTGCAACTGCCTTTGCAGCATTTCCTTATATAAGAGATTGGATTGGTCAATATTTAATGTGGAGTTTAAGTCAAGGAAGATTTAGAAAACCTCATATGCCAATGTTTAACTGGGAAGAGTTAGGAAAAATTGATCCATCACTTTTACGAACTATGAGACATATTACATTTGGTAATTTTAGTCCTAGTTACGATGGTGCATTTTTTGGTAAAAAGAAAAAACTATATGGTAAAAAGAAAGTTTATTTACATGAATTAGATAAAAAATATAAAGTTTATGATGTAAATGAAAGATTATATGAAGAGTGGCCAAGTGAAAAATGGAATTATCAAGATAAATTAGCACTTAAAAATTTAAAATCTATGAAAATAAAAAATAAAGATGGTTTAGAAGATGCTTGTGTTAGTTCAGATGAGGCTCAAGAATCATATAACAATGATATTTCAAAAGATGAATTAAGTGAAATCTTAAAAATAGTAGATGGAATTGGTGATAAAAAAGTAAAAAAAATTTATAAAACATTTACTAAAAATGAAACTATAGAAATTTTAGATAATAAACCAGAGTTACTTATACATGTAAAAGGTATCACTGCATCAATTATCGATAATGTAAAACAAATTTGGAAAAAGTATAGAGAGTCTAATTCTTAATGAAGCAACAGTATAAATCATATGATCAAACAGTAGAATTTTTAAAACAATGTGTTGAAAATTACCCAAGTCTTATAAGTATAGAATCTATTGGTAAGACTTGGGAAGATAGAGATATTATGCTTGCAAAAGTTACATTAAATGTAGAAAATGCAGATTTAAAACCTGCTATGCTTTTTACAGGAACAATTCATGCACGAGAATGGATTGGAAATGAACTTGCAGTCTCTTTTATAGATTATTTATTAAAAAACTATAATACAAATCCAAAAATATTACAAACTATTACAAAAAATACTTTATATATAGTACCATGTTTAAATCCTGATGGATTTGAATATAGTCGTACACATTTTTCATTTTGGAGAAAAAATAGACGAGATAATGGCGATGGAACTTTTGGAGTTGATTTAAATAGAAACTTTTCAGTTGGATATTCTAAATCATCAAATACATCTTCAAATGTGTATAGTGGTCCAAAACCATTTAGTGAACCAGAAACAACTGCTATGAAAAATTTTGTTGATAAACATGATAATATTACAATAGCTTTAGATTATCATTCACAAGGAAATGTATTTTTTCCTGCGCATAAATTTAATCATGAAGCTGAAATTAATGGAACAGATCTAAATACTTTATGTGCAAATATGAATTATGAAATCTCAAAAGTTACAGGAAGAAGATATGGTATTCATAGGGGTAAACCACCTACAAAATTAATTTCAGGATCTGGTAGAGAATATTACTACAGTAAAGATATAATTGCAGCAGTGGTTGAAGTAGGAACAAGAAATATACCTGACTTTATGCAAAATATGAAAGAAAGTATAAATGAAAATATACCTGCCCTACTTTATGCCTTAGGTGAAGCACAAAATTATTCAAAAATTGCTCCAAAAAGAGTTGAAAGATTTAGAATAGAATCATATACATCTCAAGAAGTAACTTTAAAATGGGAATACGAATGTAAAAAAGATATCTACTTTGAAATATATCGTAATAGACAAAATAAAGAGGCATGTAATAGTTCTAATTTAATAGCCCAAACAAATGAAACATCTTTTACTGATATTGAACTAACAAGTGGAACTGCATATTATTATTATATACGAGCTGTAGATAATATTACAGGTGTAAAATCAGCATTTGCTCCAAAAACAAAAATAAAAACACGACTTGAAGCTGATGAATTTAGTAAAACTTTATTCCCTACACCATCAAATGTAGGATATGTTGCCCAAAAACTAATTGAAACAAATCGTAAACACTTTGGAAATAACTCTTTATTTATAGGGATAAATGAAACCAAAGGTGCTAGCTATGGTATGATGCAGTTTGATCTTAATAAAATTCCAAGCAATGCAATAATTAAAGATGTAAGAATTTCACTTTATCCACTAAATAGGGTAAATGCTAAAATAGAAAAATATGGAGAATGGTCTATATCATTTATAGATGATAAAACAATAGCTGATATTACTGATTATGATCAAGTAATAAAATCAAAAATCATACAAACTATAGGACAAACAATACCTTCTGAACAATTAACACAAGGTATTTGGAGTCATTGGGATTTTAATGAATGTGAAAAAACAATTTTACAAAAATTATTAAAACGGGAAAAAGTAATATTTAGAATATCTGGTCCAACTAAGTTACCAGATGGTAGAGATTCTCAAATGATGATGTTTGATTTAGGTTATGGAAAATTTGGTGGAGGTTTACATTATAGACCAAGTATTGATATAAAATACACTATTCCATCTCAAGAGATTGTTTTACAAGCAAGTTCTATTTGTACTGTATCAAAAGATAATATTGATTATGAAACATTATCTTGTGGATTTGATAAAAACAATGATAAAATATATGGATTAATGTGTTTTGATCTATCAACATTACCTGATCCAGATAAAACTGTTATTACAGATTGTTATATTGAAATAAAGAATAAAAACACTACAAAATCAAGACAAGATATAAGATACAATGTTGAGTTTGTAGATATTGAAAATATAGATTATGATAATATCCAAAATAGAGATAGAATAGAGTTTATTGGATATGAAGTTAGTCGTGCTGATTTACAAAAAAATAAATCTCATAAATTTTTATTTGATAATTTTTCTAGACTAGAATTAGAGCAGATGCATAAAAAAGACAAAAATGCTACATTTTTAATTAAACCAACTTCAGCGATAATAAAAGACCATATAATAAATTGGTATGCAAATGATGAAAAGCATAATGTAAAGCTTGTCGTTAAATATATTCATAAAAGAAAGTTTCCACTTCAAAGTGTAGAAGATGTTAAAATATCTGTAGAAAACTCAAAAGTAAAACTTACTTGGAAAAATCCAGATGATGAAGATTTTAGAGGAACTTATGTAGTTAGAAATAGATTTCATAAACCTAAAAACCATCTTGATGGTGATAAAATTTATGCTGGAAGTGATAATTATAGTTATGATGATTTTGGAAATCCAAAAATTACAAAATATTATGGTTTATTTACTTATGATGATATACCAAACTATAGTGAACCAACTATTATAAAACATCAAGGAGAAGAGTAATGTTATTAAAATTTAAACAATGGTTTCCCAAAATTGGTGAAAAATCTTGGATTGCACCAAGTGCCGATGTTATTGGAAATGTAACAATTGGAAAAGATAGCTCAATATGGTTTGGAACTGTTATTAGAGGGGATGTACATAAAATTGTAATTGGCGATAGAACATCAATTCAAGATCTATCTATGGTGCATGTAACTCACTATAAAAAAGAAGATATGAGTGATGGAAATCCAACTATTATAGGAAATGACGTAACTATTGGTCATAAAGTTATGCTTCATGGATGTACTATTGAAGATGGATGTCTAATAGGTATGAGTGCTACAATTCTTGATGGTGCTGTAATTGGTGAAGGAAGTATTGTAGGAGCTCACTCACTTGTAACAAGTAATAAAGTATTCCCTCCACATTCACTTATTATGGGAAGTCCAGCAAAAGTAGTAAAAACACTAAGTGATGAAGAAGTACAAAATCTAATTGATCATGCTGGACGATATGTAGAGTTCAAGGATGAGTATAGATAAAGGTAACTAACTTACGTTTATCTGTACGAAAATAGATAAAGGTAACTAACTTAC
>CAZAOJ010000012.1:0-27452 GCA_964486745.1 uncultured Arcobacteraceae bacterium | reverse complement strand
TTACTTTTATCTTCTCCTGCCCTACTTTAGTTTTTCGTACTGAGTACTTAATGCTTCATATAACTCATTAAAGCTAACACTATCCATAGTATCTAGTATTTCTACCATTACTACATTATCTTCTTTACCATCCCACTGTTTAATATATGTTCCCTCTTTATATCCATGGTCTTGTCTAAATTGATTTAAACAATTTTTACCAATATATAATTTTTGAAGCCACGTAAAACTAAGTCCAGATATTTTACAACATCTAAAGAATTGATCTATAAATCTTTCAACACCAGAAAAAGAAGGCATATTTCCTGTTTGAATAGCTAAAGCTATATATGAAAGTTTTTCAGATTCTTTAATCAATAATTTAATATCAAGATCTTCACTTGCTTCATATATACAATGAGTATTTACTAGGGATACTGCTCTTGGAATATTTGTTTCACTTAAGATATAACTCATTAAGAAATGCCAAATATCAACTAATTCTACATGAATATTATTCATATCAGGATCAGCAGTGATATTCTTCCAATGTTTCCATGGAGCAGAATCTATTAATTCTGCAACTTCCATATGAATACATCTTAGCCAATTTATCTCTTTATCAAATTTATTAACACCTAATTCCCAATTCTTACCATTTGTATTATCATTTAACTCTTTTTGCAATACAAACATCTCTTCTAGCTTATGAGGAAAACTAGAAGCTTCTTCTAATAATGTCGCTAAAGGTAAACACTCTTCTACTAATGAATCCAAAGTATTATGTTCTGGTAGTTCTTTTTCATTATTTAATAAATGAATAACCAGTGATACTATATACGGCACTTCATCTTTATCTTCCCAATCAAGAAGTTCAGCTGGAGATGAACCAATATATTTTGCAAAATCATTAAGATTTTCAAATCCAAGTTGTGCTGATTTTATTTTTAATTCTTCATATAACAATTTTATTCCTTTTCAAGTGGTAACATTATAGTAAAAGTAGCTCCATTTGGACTATTTTTTACACTTAATTTACCATTACTATGTTCTTCGATAATAGTTTTACTCATATATAATCCTAAACCTGTACCATTTTTATTACTTTTTGTAGAAAAATAAGGATCAAATATTTTAGATAAAATACTTTCATCTATTCCACCTGCATTATCTTCAAAGTTTATTATAACATGGTTATCTTTTTTATAAAAATTAATATTTATATATCTATCTTTTATTTTATGTTCTTTCATAGCATCAACTGCATTTTTAATAATATTTATGAATACTTGCATAACTTCATTATAATGTAATTCAAGAGTTATATCTTCTTCATAAGATAAATTAATTTTTACTTTTTCCATTTTTAACATATATGATAAAAATTCTTCAACTTTTATAATTAGTTTACTTAATTTTACTTTTTGTTTATCTTTATCTGGTTTAAAGAAGTTTCTAAAATCATCAATTGTTTTTGACATATAATCTAATTGCAATCCAACATCATCTACTACTTTATTAAGAACTTCTTCATCAATATCCCCATCAATCATCTTTAACAAAGGTAACTTTTGAGTTAACACGGATACAGCTTGAAGCGGCTGTCTCCATTGATGAGCTATCATACTTATCATTTCACCCATAGCTGCAGATTTTGATTGTTCTATTATCATATCTTGCTGTGCTTTAACTTTTTTTGCTGAAGTTATATCATGTCTTATTGCACTATATCCAATAATTTTATCATTTTCAAAAATAGGTTCAATAGTAACATCTACCCAATAAATTGAACCATCTTTTGCCTTATTACTTATCTCTCCATGCCATATTTTACCACTTTTTATAGTTTCCCATAAATCTACAAAAAGTTCATTTGGAGTATTTGGATTTCTTACAATATTATGAGATTTTCCTATTAACTCTTCTTTAGAATATCCACTGATTTTACAAAATGCATCAGAAACATTTGTAATAATACCATTGGTATCAGTTTGAGACATAATAATATATTTATCAACCATTGCATTAATTTTATCTAGTTTAATTTCAACATCTTTTATTGAATCTGTATAATATAATAATAATGCACTAAAATTTTTTTCATGAATTAAATTTATTTCATCAAGAATATCTTTATTAAAAATATTCTTTTCAAATATAAAATTAACAAAAGTATTATAAAAAGAGTTACAAATCAAAAATAGATCACTTGAAGTTATATTTTTTAATTTTAAATATTGAATTAATGATTCAATTGCATCACATTTACCAATATTATCATTATCTTGAATAATATTTAAATAATGTGTTAAGACTAAACTAGCATAATTTTTTATAAAATAATCCATTTTAACATTATGCATATTTAATATAGAGTTTAAATTATTATCTTTACTCCAAGAGTTAATAATATACGACTGATTATCTATAAATAAATCTATATATTTGTTTAATTTCAAATCAATCCTTACCTATTATTTTTTGGTTGAAATAAAGAACAATCAATACCACTACTTTGTTTAACTACCATAGATGGAAGCTTCATAGATTTAAACCCATAAGCTTTACAACCATGGGGTTTATTCTGTATCCAAGTAACAAAATAAAATTTACATTTTTGACATATTATTTTATTGTTCATCTGACATTATTATACATTATTCTTACTAAATTTGTACTTTACTTTGAATAGCTTTACTTAATGATAATAAGTCAACATTTTCAAGACTAACACCAGTTGGTACACCTTGAGCTATTTTTGTAAAAGTTATATCAAACTTAGATAATCTATCTTCTATAAATAATATAAAAGCATCATTCGCTAAACTTGGAGTTATAGCAAATAATAATTCTTTTATTTTATACTCATTTATTAAATTTATTAATTTATTTAAAGAGTGTTCTTCAAGCTCTTCTAAAACAAAATATCTTCCACTAAATTGCTTAGATTCTTCAATAGTAAAAATATCTTTTGCATTTTGCACTAAGCATAACAAACCCTTTTCTCTTTGTTCATCAAGACATATTTCACATATCTCATGTTCACTTATATTGTGACAAACAGAACATCTCATAATTGATCCAATTGCGTTTTCTATACTATGAGCTAATTTAATACCACAATATGTATCGTTCATTACAACATGATATGCTAATCTTAGTGCTGATTTTTTTCCTATAGTTGGAAGCATTTCAAAAGCTTCAACCAAAGAGTAAAATTTTTGTAGTCCTTTTTTCATAAGCAGAATTATATCAAAATTAAGATAAAATCGCGAAAATAATAAGTTATAAAATTAAGGAGATTTAATTTTGACACAAATAGACTACTATGAATTACTAGAAATATCAAAAGGGTGTGATAAAAGCACCATTAAAAAAGCATACAGAAAACTAGCAATGAAATATCATCCAGATAAAAATCCAGGAGATAAAGAAGCTGAAGAGAATTTTAAAAATATAAATGAAGCATATCAAGTATTAAGTGATGATAAAAAAAGAGCACTATATGATCAATACGGACATGCAGGACTTGAAGGTCATGGTGCTAGCAGTGGAGCTGGTGGCTTTGGAGGCTTTGATGATTTAGGAAGTGTTTTTGAAGAGATGTTTGGATCTGCCTTTGGTGGAGGTAGTAATAGAAGAAGACAACAACAAAAATCATATAACTATAATTTAGATATGTCTATTGATATTACTGTAGAATTTAATGAAGCAATATTTGGTTGCAAAAAAGAATTAAAATACAAATATAAAAAAGCTTGTAAATCTTGTAAAGGAACTGGTGCTAAAAATGGAAAACTAAGCACTTGTCCAACATGTGATGGTCAAGGTCAAATACATATGAGACAAGGCTTTATGACTTTTGCACAAACTTGTCCAAAATGTCATGGAACTGGTCAATCAATCAAAGATAAGTGTAATGATTGTCATGGTAAGGGATATGAAGAAATAAAAGATAGCTTTACAGTTGATATACCAGAAGGTATTGATAATGGAAATAGAATACGAGTTGGTGGAAAAGGTAATATTGCTCCAAATGGAT
Organism: uncultured Arcobacteraceae bacterium; assembly: GCA_964486745.1. GTDB lineage: Bacteria > Campylobacterota > Campylobacteria > Campylobacterales > Arcobacteraceae > JAYEFX01. Next base: position 23,431 of record CAZAOJ010000012.1, on the reverse strand, counting down.
CAAGAGGAGATCTATATATTCAAATCTCTGTAAAAGAGGATAAGCACTTTATAAGACATGATAATGATATTTATTATGAAGTTCCATTGTTTTTTACTCAAGTTGCACTTGGTTCTACTATTAAAATTCCAGGTCTAAGAGGTGAATTAGAATTAGAAATTCCTGCAGGTACTAAAGATAAAGAGCAATTTACATTTAGAGGTGAAGGTGTAAAATCTGTACAAGGATATGGAAAAGGTAGTTTAATAGTTCAAATTAAAATCATTTATCCAAAAAGCTTAAATAGTGAACAAAAAGAGCTACTTGAAAAATTACAAGAGAGCTTTGGAATTCAAAGCACTCCACATGAATCAAGTTTTGAAACTATGTTTGATAAAGTAAAAAGTTGGTTTAAATAAATTTAAAAGCAATCCTTACTATTGGAGAGTTTTTTTAACTCTTCACAAGAAAATCCAGCTTTTTTTCTAGCATCAAAATTTAGTTTTTGATGCTTTGATGTAGATCCAGGGTAAAACTTCTCTAAAATATTTAAATATGTAGATTCTGGATCTAAATTTTGTTTATTACAACCATATTTAAACCATCTATCCCCTTTTTTTACATGATCTATCTCTTCATCTAATATAATTTGTAATGTATCTAAAATTTTTTTATTAAAACTATCATTTGAAGATTTTAATTTATTTATAATTTTTGGATTTTGATCTAATCCATTTGCTTCTAAGTATCTTGGTACTATTGCCATTCTTTCTATAAAATCTTGAGTATTTTTCATAGCTTCAAATAAATTTGTATGCACACTTAATGCACCATAAAAACTCCCTAATTCTATAAGCATATTTTCCAACATCTTAAAATGTCTAATCTCATCAGCTGCGACTTCTAACCAATCTTTATAATAATCAATTGGCATATTTGTATATCTCAATGCTGCATCTAGTGCTAAATCAACTGCACTATATTCAATGTGAGCAATGGTATGAAGTAATGATATTTTTCCTTCATTTGTATCAAAATATTTTCTAATTTTTATCTCTTTAGGTAATACTATATTCAAAAAACTTACATATGATGGTTCTTTCAATATTGGTGCTTTATAGTCTTTTTCAAATTGATATTCATTATTTAGAAATTTATTATAAAATAATTCAAACATCTTAAATTTATTTTTAGGATTTTGTTCAAGTAAAATCTTTTCTAATTCATTATGGTACATTATTTAACTCTTTATTTGATAGAATATTACCATTATTTTATCACAAGGTTACTAAATGAATATACAAATACAGCCAATGGGTCCATATCAAACAAATTGTTATATTATTACAATTAATAATAAGGATTTTATTATAGATCCTGGAGTGGGAGCTACATCTTGGGTAATACAAAATTGTAAAAATCCTGTTGCAATTTTAAATACTCATGGACACTTTGATCATGTATGGTGTAATAAAGAGTTAAAAGAGAAACTAAATATACCTATTTATTGTCCAAAAGATGATGCTTTTATGTTGCAAAATGATCCGTTTGAGCAAGGAATACCTCCAAGTACACCAGATATATTAGTTGAAGGTGACCAATCATTTAGCATTGATGGTGTTGAATTTTCATTTTTTCTATTTCCAGGACACACACCAGGGTGCAGTGTAATAATTTTTAAAGATATTATGTTTAGTGGTGATTTTATATTTAAAAATTCTATAGGACGAGCAGATTTTCCATATTCTAATCCAAAAGATATGATAAATAGTATAGATAAAATACTAACTTGGGAAAATGATTATATTATATATCCAGGACATGGAGATGTTACAAAGTTGTCACTTGAACGCAATTCTTTAAATGCTTGGAAAAATTATTTATAATATTAAGTACAGTTCTAGTATAATGTAACATAAACATAACAAACACGAAGGTATACTCATATGAATACACTTATTAGTAAGTTATTTGATCTAAATAGTTTAGAAGAATCTGACAATAATATATTAAATAGTATTATTTTATTACATGACCAACTTAACTCACTTTCTTGTACTCAAGAGTATTATCAGATGTTATACAATTGGTTAAATAGAACATTTAAAATTCATACATTTAAAATTCATACATTTAATAGTGATAAAAATCTAACTAATGTTATTTTTCATAAAGGTAAAGAGTTCAAAGAAGATTCCAATCCTAAATTAATAAGTCAATCCTTAATAATATTTTCATATGAAACTGCAACAATATCTTTAGAAGCTGATAATGAAGAACATATATTATTACTAGAAAAAGAAATGACACTAATCAACTTATTGTTTTATCTAATTACTCCATCACTAAGAGCAATGATAATTCAACAAAAATATGAAGATGTAAAAACTGTTGATCATGTCACAGGTTTATATAATAGAAAATATTTAATGGAACATTTAAAACAACTTTTACCTTTAGCTCAAAGAGAACAACAAAAAGTAGCATTTTTAATGGTAGGAGTTGATCACTTTAAAGCAGTTATTGATGAATTTGATTATAATATAGGAGATAAAGTTTTAATTGAACTTGCAAAAATATTGCAAAAACATATTAGAACATCTGATTTAGTCGTAAGATTAGAATCTGATGAGTTTTTAATTGTTTTATCAAATATTCATAGTTCTGATGATTCTTTATTAGTTGCTAATAAACTTATTGAATCATTTGCAAAATGTGAAGTAAATGTAAATTCATATACAAACCAAGTTTTAAAAAAGACTATATGTATTGGAAGTACAATTTATCCAGATGACTCAACTTCAGTTGACCAACTAATTAAATATGCAGATATAGCGTTATATGAAGCTAGAAACAAAGGGCGTAGTAAAATTTTGGCATATACAAAAGACGAAGAGAGTTCTATTGATTTATTTTAGGGATATAAATAATGAAAAATAATATCTTAAACCTTATTAAAGAATCATGTACAAATATAAATAAACTTGAATCACTAGAAAAAATATATACTTTATATGAACAATTACAATACTCATCAAACTTAAAAGAGATGGCTCAAGATATATATAGATGGCTTGAAAATAATTATCATATAGACAATATTAATTTTGCTTTATTTCATATAGAAAATAATACTAATGAATCAATTTATTCTAAAGGTGAAGCATTTTATTTAGATGATGAAAATAGTTTTTATTTTATAATCAATACCCATACAGATCTAAATGCAATTGTATCATTTAGTGTTAATTCAAAAGTTAGTCATAAGATTATTGAAGATGATTATGATACAATTCAAGCTGCTTTTTTTCAAATATCACCTATTATTCAAAGTGGTATTATAAAAAAACATTACATAGAGTCATCTTCTATTGATAGTGTAACAAATGTATATAATAGAAAATACCTAACTGAACATATTATAAAATCAACTTCTTTATCTGGAAAAGATAAATCAAATATAGCATTTTTGATGATTGGAATTGATCACTTTAAAGCTGTAATTGATGAATTTGATTATGATGTTGGAGATGTTGTTTTAGTTGAACTAGCTAAAATAATACATGAGAATATCAATAGTTTTGATATAGTTGCAAGATTAACTGGCGATGAGTTTTTAGTCGCACTTACTGAAATACATACAAAAGATGAAGCAATAAAAATAGCAACAAAAATAATAGATTCATTTGCAAATACAAATATCATTGTTAATGAACAAACTAAACAAGTACTTAAAAAAACTATATGTATAGGGATATCATATTATCCACAAGATAGTGATAGTATAAATCAAGTAATCAAAAATGCTGATATGTTCTTATATGAAGCCAAAAATGAAGGACGAAGTAAATATAAAGTATATACAAAAGAAAAAGAAAGCTCTATTGATTTCTTTTAATTTTTCTTTTTAGCTTTTAAATAAACTCTTTTAGGTGCTGGGTACCCTTCAACTGTCTTACTTGAATCTTTAGGATCTAAAAAATCTTCTAAACTTTGATCAAATGACCAAGCTGTTTTTCTTTGTTCATCTGAAGTAGTAATTGTAGTTTCTAAAATCTCTATATCTATAAATCCTGCACGACTTACCCAATTTTTTAGTGCATTTATTGTTGGTATAAAAAATATATTTGGAATTTTTGAATATCTTCCATTTGGTGTTAAACAAATCTCATCTTCTCCATCTATCATAAATGTATCAATTAAAATTTCACCATTTTTATTTAATGCATTTCGTAAACTCTTAAGAGTACCTACTGGATCTGGTCTATGATACAAAACTCCAAGCATAAAAATAAAATCAAATTTATGTTCATAAAAATCTAAATGTTCTACACCTAATTGCTCATATATTATAGGAGTCTTTGCAAAATGATTTATAAAATCAAATTGCAACATAGTAAGAGGACTAGGATCAAAACCAGTTAATCTTTTTGGTTTATCTTCAAGCATTCTAAACATATAATATCCATTATTGCAACCAATATCAGCTACAATTTTATCTTTTAAATTAAAATATGGTCTAATAAGATTATATTTAATATTACTTTGCCATTCTGTATCAAGTTCGATATCAAAAAGTTTAAATGGCCCTTTTCTCCAAGGAATTAATTTTTCACATGCATTATATATTTTTTTATGGTCACTTTGTGTTATATTTGATTTCGTACTAATTGAAACCCAATCACCAAGTTCTAAATTAATATCTTCTAAATTAACAGTTTTTGCCTCTTGGACTGCATTATATATTGGCTCTATGTTTTTCCAAGTAACACATTTTGCTTTTTCTTTTCTATATTCTTCTAAATTCATACGAAATATTACACTCTTTTTGGTAATACTATTGTAAAAGTAGTACCATTTTGATCACTTTGTACTAAAATCTTTCCATTAAAATGATCTTCAATTATTGTTTTTGATAAATATAGCCCTATTCCAGTACCCTTTTCCTCTTTTGTTGTAAAATATGGATTAAATATCTCTTTAATAATATTTTTTGATATACCAAGAGCATTATCTTTTATTTCAATAATTGTATTATATTTATCATCATTTATATTTACATTAATTGTTGCATTTGATATATTATTTTCTACTAACGCATCTTTTGCATTTATAATTAAGTTTAATAGTACTTGTACCAATTCATTTTTTATACCATATATTTGTATCTCTTTAGGATCATTTACATTTAAATTTACATTATTATGGGTTAAGCTAATTCCAATTATCTTAATAATATCATCAATAACTTTATATACATAAAATGTTGATTTTTTATTATCTGTTCTATAAAAATCTTTAAAATTCTCTATTGTATCACTCATAAATGATATTTGTTCTAGTGAATCTTGCATAGATTTTTCAAATATTTCATCACTTAATTTATTTTTTTTCTTATATGCATTCATATTTTGTAGTATTAATGATAATCTTGTAAGTGGATGTCTCCATTGATGTGCTATATTTCCTACCATATCACCTAATTCTGCAAGTTTTGATTGATGTTGTAAAAGTCTATCTTTTTTTGCATTTTTAAGTGTTTCTTCCTCAATCTTTTTATCAAGATTTAAAGCTAAATCGTGAAGTTCATCACCCTCTTTTATAATAATATCAAATGCTTTTTTTGCAGGACGAGATAAAATATATGCAAATGGTATTGAAATAATTATTGCAAATAAAAGTATAATAATAGCCATTTTTGTATCATTTTGTCTTAATTTTTTAAGCATTTTATCTTTTGTCTTATATATTAAAAACAATGGTTCGTAACCAATATTTAATTTTTTAACAAACAAATTATTTTCATACAAAATAGTTTCATCATTAGTATTTAATATTTTACTTAATATCTTTTTATCAATATTCAACTTATTTTGAATAAATTTACCATTTTTATTTAATAAATATATATTATAAATAGGTGATAATTGAAAAACTTTTAAAAACTCTTTCATAAAAATATTTACAATTAATATTCCTTTGTATTTACCATGTATATAAATTGGAGTAGAGACTCTTATAACGTAAACATGGGGTTCTTGTATCTTTCCATTTTCTACATTTAAATCAATTTTTGATATAAAAACTTCACCCTCTTTTAATTTTGATGTTTCTTTATAATAATATCTATCTTTTTTATTTTGAAGATATGCAACTTTATATGCAATTTGCCCATAATTTTTTCTATCAAATCTTAGTACTTCATCACCTTTATTATTTATAAATCTAAACTGCATATAATCTTTATTTTCTTCCATAATTGTATAAAATAAAAAATCTGTGTTATATTCATAATTTTTATTTGCTGCAAATTCTCTAAAATATGGATTATTCGATATTGCAAGTAGAGAATCTTTTCTTTTTTGTAAAAAATTATCTAAAAAAAGTTTCTTCTCTTTGTACTGTAAAGATGATTGAAATTTAAATGTTTCAAGTTTTTGTTTTTTTGTAAAGCTTACATGTATAAAAATAATTGAACTTAATAATAAGATAGAAAATACTATAAAAGAAAAAAATAGTTTATATACATAGTTTTTATTCTTTTGAGATATTTTTTTTAGTTTTATCATCTAATTATATATCCAATATTTCGTATATTTTCTATAAAATTTCTCTTCAATTTTGCTCTTATTTTTTTAATTTGTGTTCTTAAAGTATTTCCACAAACATCTTTATCTTCCCAAACATAATCAATTAAAATATTTGGATCTACTGGTTTTCCTTTATATTTTAATAAAAAATACAATAAATGTTTTTCTTGTTTATTTAGAGCAACGCAATCATTATTGTAAAATAACTCAAGTGATTGTATATCAAATTTATAATTTTCATCTATTTTAATTATTTGAGTTTTATGTAATAATTGAGCTATTCTAAGGCTTAGTTCATCTAAAATAAATGGTTTACGAACATAATCATTACAACCTAATTCATAACCCTTTTTTACATGATCTATATCACTCATAGCTGTTAAAAATATGGCTGGCGTGCCAATTTTTTGTGCCCTAATCTCTTTTAATGTATCAAAACCATTTTTAATAGGTGTATTTATATCTAATAAAAATATATCATAAGTTTCTAGAATCGCATTATTTAATAAACTTTGCCCATCACTATAGCAATCAACAACATGATCATCAAGCTCAAAATAGTTTTTAACTTGTTCAAGTATAAATGTATCATCTTCTAAAAGTAAAATTTTCATTTTATTTCTTATTTTCCTTTTGACATTTTATATATTCATTCACTTGAGGTGTATAGTTATAAAAATGATATTTAACAACTGTTCCTTTTAGTTTTGTTGCATCTCCTACTACCCCATATATATAAACTTGCAAAGATAAATAATAATTATTATAATAAATCAATGTTTGTTCAGGATATAATTGCATCTCATAAGCATCTTCAATCCAATTTTGCCAAAATCCACCATAACTATCATTTATATCCCCAGCAATTGCATCTGCAGTAAATCTATACAACTCTTTTTTTTCTATATCAAACTCTGTTGGTTGATTTTTTAAATCAATATTTTCAAATAATGTCTCAAACTCAGGTGCATCATAAAATCTATCTGGATTAAAATATGGGCTACATTCTTGTGCATTAATAAAAGAGATAAATATAATACTAGTTATATATAGTTTAATTAATTGCATGTTGGAATCGTTTCTGAATCATATGCAAATTCTTTAATAAATTTTAACATTCGTTTTTTTTCTTTTTGGAAATCTTTACTTTTTAAATATATAATAATTTTATCAGTATTTTCTTCATCTTCATGAAGTTGAATCAATTCTTTTGCATTATTTTTAAATAAATCTTCCCATTCACCCATAGAATTCATATTCCCACCACGATTTCCATCTCCATGACAAGATGAACATCTATTTAAATAATATTTCTGACCTTTTTTCTCTTTAGTGATATGAGTTTTATATTTTGCATATGAATTTGTAGATATTAACAAACATAAAATTAATAAAAACTTGATTTTATTTTGCATATTTATCTCCATACATCTTATCAAATTTTCTTTTTGCATCTTTAAGCCAATCAACCATCTCATTTGCTTTCCACATACCATATATTAGCATATGTTTTTTACCTTTTCTATTTAATTTTTCTTCATTTGGTCCCATAAAATAAATTGCAGGTGTCATCGATGTAGTAAGTCTTTCAGGAGCATAGCCAGTACCTTCAACATCACTTTCAGCACCTGTTCCATTATCCAAAATTAATGGTATAAAATTTTTATTAATAAGCTCTATAACTTTTTTATTTGTAAAAGTTTTCTCTTTCATAATAGGACAATAATAGCATCTTCTTGATTCCAAAAATAAAATTATTGGCTTTTTAAATTCAACTGCTAATTCTTTTGCATCTTCCAAACTATCTTGCCATTTTATTTCATTTGCATTTATAAATTGTGAGATTAACAATATAAATATACCAATAAATAATTTTATTTTCATTTTAAATACTCCAATATTTCACTAAACAAAATGATAATATCAATATTATAAATTAAAACTTAAACTTATTTTAAATTTATAAAATAATACTTTTTTATAACTATTGGCACTTTGCAGGCACTTTGCTATGATACAATTTTGTAATTGGGTAGTAGTGCTTCTTGTGACTATATATCCAAATTATAAAAGGAGAGAACATGAAAGCAAGCGTAAGAGCAACATTTAAAGTTGCGATTCTAGCTGCACTGTTATCATCAACTACTCTTTTTGGTGCTATGCATGAAAAAGGAGATACTGCACATAAAAGTGTAAGTAGTGGTGATAGCTGTGTTAAGTGTCATAATGGAATTGAATCAATTCGAGATACTGATTCAGATATGATGAATCAAATTATCGATCTTGGTAAAATTGCTGGTGATACTGGTGGATGTACAGTATGTCATGGTGGTAACCCAGATAATGGTACAGTTGCAGGTGCTCACAAAGGAGCTCCAAGCAGTCATGCTGGTGGATTAGCTGAGTTTGTTAGAGATCCAGGTTCAATTTGGATAGCTGATAAAACTTGTGGTATTTGTCATGCAGATACTGTAGCAAATACTAAAAAATCATTGATGGCTACAGAAGCTGGTAAAATTCAAGGAAATCTACACTCATGGGGAAGCGAACCAACAAAAAAATCAAAATTTGCAAACTATGATATAAAAGATGAAGATGGTAAAACTCCAGCTTGGGGAACAAAAACATATAAAGAATATATGGTAGCAATGATTGATAAATATCCAAATCAATTCCCAACTGAACTAAAACAACTTCCATTACCACCTCAAGGTCCAGAAGATCTTAAACAAAAAAAAGGTGAATCTGATGAAGACTTTGCTGCAAGAATTGGATATCATGCATCTATTACTTATCAAAGATCTGACTGTCAAAGATGTCATATTGGTGTAAGAGGTAGAAAAGGTCGAGGAGACTGGAGAGGAATGGGATGTAGTGCATGTCATGTACCTTATGCAAATGAAGGTATATATGAAGGAAACGATCCTACTATAGATAAAAAAGAACATGGACATCTATTAGTTCATACACTTCAAGCTACAAGAGATCAAAAAGTAAAAACTCCAAGTGGAGCTGAATTTAGTGGAATTCATCCTGAAACTTGTAACTCTTGTCATAATAGAGGTAAAAGAATTGGTGTATCTTATGTTGGTTTAATGGAACAACCTTATGGTTCTCCACTTAATATGGGTGGTAAATCACAATCTAAACACCATGGTAAAAGATATCAACATATCAAAGAAGATCTACACTTCCAAGCAGGTATGACTTGTCAAGATTGTCATACATCAATTGATATGCATGGAGATGGTACATTATTTGGTACTACTTTAGGTCAAGTTGAAATCGAATGTTCTGATTGTCATGGTACAAATGATAAATATCCATGGGAATTAAAAATTGGATATGGTGAAAACTTTGGTATAAAAACACCTGAAGGTCCTAGAGGTTTAGCAAATGAACTTCCACAATGGATGAAAATGGGTATGGAATATCCTGTTGAAGGTGGATATTTACTATCTGCAAGAGGTAATCCACTTGGAAATGTTGTAAAAACTAAAGGAAAAGATAAAGCAATTGCTCACTTGGCATCTGGTAAAGATCTTGAAGTACCATTATTGAAATACAAAGCTACAACACATACTTGGAAATCTCAAGATGCTGCAGTAGCAATGGGTACAATCAAAGCACACATGGATAATATGGAATGTTACGCTTGTCACTCTGATTGGGCTCCACAATGTTATGGATGTCATATTAAAGTTGATTATACACCTGGTAAATCAAAAATTGACTGGATTGCTTCTGGATCAACTCACTTTGCAAATGGTGAAACAAGTGAATCTGTTCTAGGAACAAAAGGTAAAAAACAAATTGGTAAAGCAAGTGAGACTAGATCTTATACTAGATTTGAAGATCCAATCTTAGGTATCAATGGTGAAGGACTTGTAACTCCAATTATGCCTGGATGTCAAGTAACATATACTGTTATTGGACCAGATGGTAAAACAATAGTTCTAAACAAACAAGCAAGAGTAATGGACAATGGTAGTATGGTTGCAGGAACTGATATGTCTCCAGTTCAGCCACATACAACTGGTGCTAAAGCTAGAACTTGTGAATCATGTCACTCAAATCCTAAAACATTAGGATATGGTATTCAAGATGGGCAATTTGGAACTGGATATGATAAAGACCAATATTTAGATCTTCAAGATTTAAAAACTGGTAAATATATTCCAACTAGTAAAACTGTTCAAATGAAAGCAATTCCAGGAATGAATTATGACTGGAGTCAAGTTGTTACAAGAGATGGTAAACAACTTCAAACTGTAGGTTCTCACTGGCCAGCTTCTCGTCCTCTTGATCAAGATCAAAGAGAGAGAATGGAAAAAACAGGGCTTTGTATGGGTTGTCACCAAAACATGCAAACTGAGAAATTATGGGGAAAACTAAATACTTCTAAAAAATTAAATGATAATGAGCATATTAGAAAAATGCACCTTATCTTTATAAAAGCTGCAAAAGCAAGTAAATAAGAGGTAAAAGTTATATTATAGGGATTAACATCTGTTGATCCCTATTTTTTATGCTCATTTTAAAGAAATATCGATACAATATTTTTTTACAATTAGTATATAAAGGATTAAAATGTATAAAATTTTAAAAACAACCGTTATAGTAGGTGCAATTTCAGTATTATTTTTAGGTTGTAATGATAAAACATCCGAAGCTAAGGTTGTCGAAGAAAAACCTAAAGAAGTAATACAAAAAAAAGTTGAACTTCCAAAAGCTAAGCCTGCTCAAGAAAAACCTCAAACTATCAATGTAGCAAAAAAAGCAGAAGATGTTTTTAATGATGTGTTTAAAGATACTGCTAAAATTGGTCCAAATGGAAAATATATGATTATTATTTTTGGAACAAATACATGTCCTTATTGTATGAAATTAAAAGAGGATGTTTATGACTCAAAAGAGTTTCAAGATAGATTAAAAAACAACTACTCTTCATACTATTTAAAAACACATGAAAATTTAAGACACAAACTTTATCATGAAAAAGAGTTTATGGATGTAGACACAAAAACAATGGTTTCAATTTATGGAGTAAGTGGAACTCCTACAATCATATTTACAGATTTAGAAGGTAAAGCTATAATTATGGTACCTGGATATATGCCAACTAAACAATTCCTAGCTACTATGGATTTTATAGAATCTAAAAAATGGGAAGGCAAAGATAGAAAAAATGGAGAAGTTTATCAAGCTTTAAAAGATTTTTATATTTCAAAAGGGATAATTAAAAAATGAAAAAAATACTAATAATACTAAGCTTTCTATTTACATCATTATTTTCAAATGATATGATTAAAAATAGTACTGATATAGTTAGTGATGGTAAAGCAGTAATGCTTATATTCTCAAGTAAAACTTGTCCTTTTTGTGATATGTTTAAAAAAGACCTTATAGAAAATGATGAGTTACATCAATTAGCAAAAGATATGAATATATATGAAATTAAAAGAGATGAGTATAAAGAGTATACATTATGGGGAAAACCTACAAATCTTAAAACTCTAGAGATGACTTTTGCTATAAAAGTAACTCCAAATGTAATAATATTTGATAAAACAGGAAGAAAAATTTGGCAAGTTCCTGGTTATGCAGATCCAACTATTATGATTCCATATTTAAAATTTGTAAAAGGTTTAGATAATGGAACATTTAAAATAACTCAGTGGAAAAAATATCTTCAAGATGCGGGTATAATCAAGTAAAAAGTTTATCTTTTACTTGATATATCATATTTAGCTTAATTTGTTCTACTAATATACTAAAAACAAGTGTAACATTAATTCACTTTTGTTATAATCTTCAAAATCTTTTTAAAAGGCAATAATTTGAAAAAAATTACCGACATACTATTTTCGTATTGGATGATGCTTTTACTTCTATTTATATTAGGAGTTGGTGCAGCAATTGGTACATTTATAGAAAACGACTATGGTACTTCAACAGCAAGAGTACTTGTATATAATAGTCTTTGGCATGAAATTGTTTTAACTCTTTCTATAATTAATATGCTGGGAATAATATATATAAGAAAAATGTGGAAAACATCTCTTCCTAAATTTATTTTTCATATGTCATTTGCAATTATGCTTATAGGTTCAGCAATGACAAGATATGTAGGATATGAAGGTATTATGCATATTCGCGAAGGGCAAACTCAAAATGAAATGATCTCTCTTGAGCCATTTTTACAAATTCATATAGATCACAAAGGTAAATCATATTATCAAGAGTATCAATTTGATATGAGTGCAATTGACATAGGAAATGATTTTCATTATAAAATAAAATTTGCAGACAAAGTACTAAATGTAGATTATATCAAATATCTTTTTGCCAAAAAAGGTCAAAGTAAAATGGGTATAACAAATATTATGCTATCACTTGATGATGAAAAGGAAGAAGTGAGACTGGTAGGGATGAGAGCAATGCCTGGTGTTCCTAAATCAGTTGACTTTAAAGATACTCATATAGAAATTGTATATGGTTCAAAGCCTTTAACATTGCCATTTGCTATTAGATTAAATGATTTCCAATTAGATAGATATCCAGGAAGTATGTCACCATCTTCTTATGCAAGTGAAATTACACTAATTGATAAAAAGAATAATGTAGAATTTGATTATAGAATTTTTATGAATTCAACTTTACACTATGGTGGTTATATGTTTTTCCAAAGTTCATATGATCAAGATGAAAAAGGAACAATATTATCTGTAAATAATGATCCAGGAAAATGGCCTACATATCTTGGATACTTTTTACTAGCACTAGGACTAATAATGAATATGTTTGATAAAAAATCAAGATTCCAAAAACTTACAAGATATATAGGTAAATATAGTGCTGCAATTTTATTTGCATTGATAATGTTTGGTATTCAAACACCTACATATGCTGCTAGTAGCGCAATAGATAATTTAAATACAAATAATGATACAAATAAATTAGATGCATATTTAGAAAATTATAAAAAAGATTCTAAACAAACTGCAGCAAAATTTGGGCAACTAGTAACTCAAGCTGGTATGGGTAGAATGAAACCAGTTGATAGTTTAGATTTAGAAATTGTTCAAAAACTTACAAGAAAAAGTTCATTTTTAGATATGAATGCAAATCAAATAGTATTAGGTATGCTTAGTCGTCCAGATATGTGGAGATATGTAAAAATGATTAAAATTCGTACTCCTAAATTGAAAAAAACTTTAGGTTTACCACTAAATACAAACTATGTATCATTTGATCAACTTTTTCATAAAGACACTTATGTATTAAGAGATCTAATTCAAAAAGCAAATGCTACAAAACCTCTTGAAAGAGGGACTTATGAAAAAGATATTATAAAACTTGATGAGAGATTAAATATTGCATATATGGTTTATTATGGAAATATATTTAAAATTTTTCCAATGCTAGATGATGGACATAATCATGAGAACAATAACAAATGGTATAACCCTCTTGATGCAATGAAACAGTTCCACGGTAAAAATCAAAAAGCAGTAGAAGCTATGACACGTGGTTTTATAGATGCAATGTCAAATCAAGATTATAAGCAAGCAGATAAATTTTTAGATTTTATAATTCAATATCAAAAGAAAGTTGGAGCAGCAGTAATTCCATCTCAAAGTGTTATAGATAATGAGATTTTATTTAATAAAATTCAATTATTTCCAAAACTTACATTAGCTTATATTTTAGTTGGATTATTACTATTTGTAGTATCATTTTTAAGTGTATTTAATAGAAAATTATATTCGAAAAAATTTAATACTTTTATGTTTATTATAGTTGCAATACTATTTGCAATACATACTGCAGGTATGGGAATGAGATGGTATATTAGTGGTCATGCTCCTTGGAGTAATACATATGAATCATTACTTTATATATCGTGGTCAGCTATGTTTGCTGGAACTGTATTTTTTAGAAAATCACTTATGGCACTAGCTGGAACTGTTGTAATGGCTGGAATATTTATGTTTACAGCTCATTTAAGTGGAATTGACCCTCAAATTACAAATCTTGTACCAGTACTTAAATCATACTGGCTTACTATTCATGTATCTATCATTACTGCAAGTTATGGTTTCTTAGGTCTAGGAGCGATATTAGGATTTATGGCACTATTAATGTTTAATATAAGAGATCCAAAAAAACCACATATAGATGAAACAATTAACCATATAACAGCAATTAATGAAGCAGCACTTATCATAGGTCTATCAATGTTAATTGTTGGTAACTTTTTAGGTGGTGTTTGGGCAAATGAATCTTGGGGTAGATACTGGGGATGGGATCCTAAAGAGACTTGGGCTTGGGTTTCTATTATAGTTTATGCATTTGTTCTTCACTTAAGAATGATTAAAAAACTAAATACTCCATTTGTACTAAATACTATGTCTTTATTTGCATTTTCTTCTATACTTATGACATATTTTGGTGTAAATTTCTATCTATCAGGAATGCATTCATATGCAACAGGTGATCCTGTACCAGTTCCTACATGGGTATATTATATGGTTGCAGGTATGATTACTGTAACTGCTCTTGCATATAGAAAAAGGGATCTTCCAAAGCTAAAAGTTTAATAACTTTTAGCTTTAACCTACTTATTTATTTAATCAGCCTCTAAGTCTAATAAAAAATCACTCTAATTTACAAATCAGTGTGTAAATTTTAAACACCTATATCTATAAGTAAAATATATTTAGTTATAGATTACTTAATTTATAAACAATTGATATAATAATTCTAATTTTATACTTTTAAGTAAAATAAAGGAAACAAAATGAAGAATTTAGTTATGTGGAAAAAGTTAGCAGTTGGTTATGGAATTATATTGGTATTAATTGCAATATTATCTACTGTTACTTACAGTAGTATAAAATCTATGATTCATACTTCACATTGGGTAGAACATACTCATAAGGTAATAGGTGTAGGTAAAGTTGTGTCTGGTTCTATGGTAGATATGGAAACAGGACTTAGAGGTTTTTTAGTAACTGGTGATGAGAATTATCTTGAACCATATATCAAAGGTAATGTTATATTTGATAAATATATCAAAAAAGGGGCGAAACTAACAGATGATAATCCTACTCAAGTAAAAAGATGGAAAGAGGTTGAAAATCTAAAACAGGAATGGATCAATAAATGGGCAAAACCAGAAATAGAAAAAAGAAAAGAGATAGCCAAAGGAGAAAAGGCTATTAGACATTTTAACGAAATTTCTGCAAGAACTTTAGGGAAAGAACTATTTGATGATATTAGAGCTAAATTATCTATCGTAGATAAAGTTATTCCTGAAACTAACACAGAAGCCAAACATCTACTTACAAAAACTACTTTAGCTTTAGTAAATATGGAAACTGGTCAAAGAGGTTTTTTACTAAGTGGAAAAATGGAAGCACTGGATCCATATCTACAAGGAAAAGAAACTTTAGTAAAAGATCTACATCTTTTAAAAAAAGCTACACAAGGAATAAATAGTAAACTTCAAGCACTGGAAGATGCAGTAAATAAATGGCAACAAAAAGTAGCAAATATAGAGATAAAAGCTAGAGAGGAAATGAATAAACATACCTTAACTTTAGAAGATATTATACATGATATGTCTAAGGGTACAGGTAAGAAATATATGGATACTATAAGAGAAAAACTTAATGTTATAATTGATGCTGAAGAAAAAATGATAATTGTAAGAGACAAAGCACAAGAGGATACAGCTCATTTTGCAGAAATGTTTGCTTTAATAGGTACTATAGTGACTATGCTTCTTGGCATCTTTATAGCATTTTTAATATCAAAAAACATTACCTCTTCTATTGAAAATTTTCAAAATGGTTTATTAGGATTTTTCAAATACTTAAATAAAGAAACAAATAGTGTTAATCAACTTGATGATGGTAGTAATGATGAGATTGGTACTATGGCAAAAGTTGTAAATGAAAATATTAAAAAAACAAAAGACCTAATAGAACAAGATCAAAAGGTTATAGACGCAGTTAAAAATGCAGTACAAACTGCAAAAACTGGAGTTATGAAACAACAAATAAATGTATCTACACAAAATAAAGGCCTTGAAGAATTAAAAGAAGGATTTAATGAACTTCTTGAAGTTGTATCAAGCAAGGTTTGTGGAAATTTAAATAAAATATCTGATGCACTTGATCACTATGGTAAACTAGATTTCACGCATAGAATAAGTGGAAACTTAGGTGAAGTATCAAATGGTTTAAATACCTTAGCAGATATTATAAATGATATGTTAGTACAAAATAAATCAAATGGTATGACGTTACAAAATAGTTCAGATATACTTTTAGACAATGTTTCATCTTTAAGTTCAGCTTCTAATCAAGCTGCAGCAAGTCTTGAAGAAACAGCTGCAGCACTAGAGCAAATTACAAGTAATATTACAAATAATACAACAAATGTAGTTCAGATGGCTTCTCATGGTAATGAGGTTAAAGACTCTGTAACAAAAGGTCAAGAATTAGCAAATAAAACAACACTGGCAATGGATAAAATTAATATTGAAGTTACAGCAATTAGTGAAGCTATTACAGTTATTGACCAGATTGCATTTCAAACAAATATTTTATCTCTTAATGCTGCAGTTGAAGCTGCAACTGCAGGTGAAGCTGGAAAAGGATTTGCAGTTGTTGCTCAAGAGGTGCGAAATCTTGCAAGTAGATCTGCTGAAGCTGCAAATGAAATTAAAACACTTGTGGAAAATGCTACAAGTAAAGCAAATGATGGTAAAAATATCGCAGATGAGATGATAGAGGGATATACAAACCTAAATGAATCAATTAGTAAAACACTTGATCTTATTTCAAATGTAGAATCAGCATCAAAAGAGCAGCTAGCAGGAATTGAACAAATCAATAGTGCAGTAACTGAACTAGACCAACAAACACAACAAAATGCCAATGTAGCCAATACCACAAAAGATATTGCAATACAAACACAAAATATAGCACATGATATAGTTGATGATGCTAATCAAAAAGAGTTTATTGGAAAAGATAGTGTAAAGGCTAAAGATGTAAAACATATTCAACAAATAGATACTTCAAATAGTACATCACAATCAAAACCATCTGATAAAACATATAACAGTTCAAAAAATGAATCAAAAGTTGTGACAAAATCGGCAGATACAACAGATGAATGGGAGAGTTTTTAAACTCTTCTATTCATAATTGTTAAGAATTTTTAAGAAAAATATCATCCACCATATCAGAATAATCCTCTTTACTTCGTATTAAATTATCTCTAATATCAATTAACTCTTCAAGCTCCAAATATCTTAATAGATCTGGGTTTATATCTGTAGTAGTACCATCACTACTAATCAATAAGGTAATCTCTTCTAATAACTCTTCTTTAGTTTGTTCTTGCTTTATCATTTTTCAACTTTTTTAATATTTGATCTAAATATAATATATGCTTTAAAGCATAATCATCTTCTTTACTCTTACAACATCCACATACTGTTCCAGCATCTGTAATTGTACCTATTTTTTCTATAGTATCTGCACCTTTTTGTTCAATTGCATATACAATTTCACCTAATGTTACATGTTTACAAAAACATACTTCATAAGTATGCTCAAATTTTTTTGCCATTATTTATATTTCTTTTTTATAAGCTCATAAGCTTCATTTATTTCTTGTAGCTTAGAAGTCGCTTCATCTATAATAGATTGAGATGCACCCTGCCCCTTAATAATATCCGGGTGATGTTTTTTTACCAATACTCTATATGCTTTTTTGACTGAAATTAAATCATCATTTTCACTAACACCAAGTATCTCATATGCTTTTTGTATACTTAAAGCTTGAGATTGTTGCTTTTGAGTATAAAATGCTTCAAATTGTTTTATCATATTTTCAAAATCTGCTCTTTTTATTTTTAAAGCATTTGCAATATCTTCAGTAATCATCATCTCTGTTTTTGAAAATTCACCATCAATAAAAGCAAGATTTAACAAGTATTCCATCACTTTTAAGCGTTTTGAATAATCTGATTTTGTAAGATTTAAAAATTTTTCACAAATCTCAATAGTATTTTCAAAACTATCTTTTTCTTTTTTATAAATCTCTTTTAAACCTTCTCTAATCTCTTCTTGATTTTCAAAATGAGAAGCAACATCTGTAAAGGTATGACTTAATATTTCTGCTTCAAGATTACTTACACTACCATCAGCTTTAGCAACTTTTGACATTAATGCTATTAATAATCCAGCCTCATGATCTTCTAAATTTCCTTGTAAAGCTTGTTTACTATCTATTTTAATATTTTGATAATCACTTGGTTTATATGTCCGTGAAAGCCAGTAAAAAAATCCTATAACAACTAATAAAAACAATATTTTCATAAATTCTCCTATATATTTGAGGGCTATTTTATCAAATTTTAGGTAAAATCTATCTTCATTTTTATTAGAGGATATTATATATGTTTGGAATGGGTTTAACTGAGATTATTCTTATTGGTATTATTGCTGTTATTGCTTTAGGACCAGAAAAATTGCCATCAGCAATGGTTGATGTAGCTAAATTTTTCAAAAAATTAAAAAGTGGTGTAGAAGATGCAAAATCTACATTAAATGATGAATTAAATATTACAGATATAAAAAATCAGGCAAATCAATTTAAAGCACAAATAGATGATGCAAAATCTAATTTAAGTCTTGATTACCTAGATGCCCTTAAAGATGATACACTAGGTGATGATTTTGTCAAAAATGAAAAAATGATAGAAGAACTTGAAAGTGTTACAAAAATAAAATCAGATGATAAAATAGTAAAAAGAGAAAAAGTTTCATTTGATAAAAAGAAAAAAAAGAAAAAGAAAAAAGAAAAAAACTCTGAAAGTAAGGAGGCATAATGTTTGAAGATATAAAGCCACATATTGCCGATTTACGAAAAAGATTAAGTATATCAGGTGCAGTTTTAATAGTAATGTTTTTTATATGTTTTGGTTTTTATGAACCAATACTAAACTGGATGATGGTACCTATACAAGCAGTATTACCTTCTAATTCACATATGGTTGCAGTTGAAGTACAAGAAACTTTCTTTACAGCACTTAAAGTTGCATTTTTTACTGGATTTATATTTTCACTGCCTATTATGTTTTGGCAATTTTGGTTATTTTTAGCACCTGGTCTTTATGACAATGAAAAAAAACTTGTTATTCCATTTGTATTTTTTGCAAGTTTAATGTTTGTAATGGGTTCATCTTTTGCATATTATGTAGTTGTACCTTATGGGTTTGATTTTTTAATAAACTTTGGTTCACAAGTTGTAACCGTACTACCAAGTATTGGTAAATATGTAGGATTTTTCACAAAACTTCTTATAGGATTTGGAATTGCATTTGAGTTACCTGTAATTACATTTTTCCTAGCAAAAATTGGTCTTGTAGATGATAGAATGCTAAGTGACTTTTTTAAATATGCAGTTGTACTTATATTTATAGTAGCTGCACTTTTAACTCCACCAGATGTAATAACACAATTTTTAATGGCTGGACCTCTTATAATCTTATATGGTATATCTATTTGGATTGCTAAAGTATTCAATCCAGCAACTCCATTAGAGGATATGGAAGATTAATACTAAAGATCCTTTAAAAACAAGTAGCTATGACTATAATTTACCTAAAGAGTTAATAGCTACAACTCCAGTTTATCCAGCTGATGAAGCTAAACTTTTAGTTTATAACAGAACTACAAATGAGATAATACATACGCAATATAAACATCTTTTAGATTATTTACCAAATAATATATCAATATTTTTTAATGATACAAAAGTGATAAAAGCTAGACTTTATGGACATAAAGAAAATGGAAGTAAAATAGAAATTTTATTTAATAAACCATTACCAAATAATCAATACTTGGTATACATAAAAGGACGTATTAGACAAACTGGACTTAAACTTATATTTGATGATAACTTAGAAGCAATAGTTACTAATATAAACAATGAAGATGGTACTAGACAATTAGAATTTTATAAAGATGGTGTACAACTTGATTTTTTAAGTTTGGTAGAGATATTTAATAAAATTGGACATATACCACTTCCTCCATATATGCATAGATCTGATAATGAAAAAGATGAAATAGATTATCAAACACTTTTTGCAAAAAATTATGGTGCAGTTGCAGCGCCTACTGCTTCTTTACATTTTACAGCACAACTTCTTGAACAACTAAAACAAAAATATGAAACACACTATTTAACTTTGCATGTAGGAGCTGGCACATTTAAACCTGTAGAAGCTGATGATATACTAGATCATCCTATGCACAGCGAATATTTTGAAATATCACAAGATTCAATAGCTACACTAAATAGCACCAAACCTATACTTGCAGTTGGTACAACTGTAACTAGAACTATTGAGTATTTTTCTAGAACTAAAAAAACTCAAGGAGAATGTGATCTATTTTTAAATCCCAGTAATACCCCAATAAGAGTAGATCATCTACTTACAAATTTTCATCTACCAAAATCAACTCTAATTATGCTAATTGCATCATTTGTAGGGCTTGATAAAACTATGGAACTATATGATATTGCTATAAAAAACAATTATCGTTTTTACTCTTATGGTGATGGAATGCTAATAATCTAAAGGAAAATATTATGATACATTATGTTTTATTTGATACAGAAACAACAGGTACACAAGAAGAAGATAGAATTATACAGTTTGGAGGAATGATTATTACTAATAAAAATCAACCAGAAATTTATGATAATTTATGTACTTGCGATATTGATATTAAAATTGATGCAATGGAGATACATAATATTACTCCTGAAATGATTGTAAATAAACCAATTGCAACTCAAACACCATTTTATAAAAGATTAGAAGAATTAAATACAAATGAAAACTATTTAATAGCTCATAATATTAAATTTGATTTAGGTATGATTGAAAAAGAAGGTTTTAGATCAAATATGAAGCATATTGATACATTAAGGTGTGCGAGACACATTTTTGAAGATATGCCTTACCATAGACTTCAATATCTAAGATATGCTCTTGAGCTATATAAAACTGAGCAAGAAGAAGCAAAAAAACTTGGTATAGAAATTAAAGCTCATGATGCTATTGGTGATGTATTAGTTATGAAACTATTTTTATCAAAATTAGTTGCAAAAACAAAAGAAACTTATCCAAATACAAATCCAATGGAAAAACTAGTAGAACTTACTACTACTCCAGTATTTGTAAAAACTTTTAAATTTGGTAAATATAAAGGTAGAACTACAAGTGAAATAGCTCAAGAGGATGCAGGATACCTAAACTGGATGAGAGATAATATGAAAGATATGGACGAAGATATGAGATATACTATTGATACTCTATTATCTTCATAACAAATAAAGCCAAATAGTAAAACAAACAATAAAAGCATTTAAAACTATAAATACTTTTTTATTTTTAATTGAAAATATAGATAGTAAAATATACATATAAAATATAATATTTGGTGTTGTTTTTGATATTATATCAAACTTTAAACTCATAGCTTGAATTAAATAACCGTCAAGTAATCCACCATAACCAAAAATATGAAGTAATAATTCCAATGGATAAAAAAATGTAAATAATAGTGTAAAAAATGGTGATAAAAGTTGAATTATTGATGTTGTATCAAAGAAATAGTGTACTATTGGGTTCATTGCTAGATATATCCATATATTAAAAAATAATAACTTCCATATTTTTGGTAAGTTTTTGAAATATTGTAAGAATAAAAATATATAAAATACTCCACAAATAGAGAACCAAAAAGATAAAGAAAAAATCAAACTTGGAAATAAAGCTAAAATAATCATAATTACTATAAACAAAGTTTCGTAAGATAAGATTTTTATGTTTGATCTTGCAAAAAACACACCTACAACAAACATAACGAATGCCCTTAGAAGTGAAGGAACATATCCAGTTAAAACTAGATATATACCAAGTGTCACACTAACTAATATTAAAATATCAAATTTCTTATTCCTATAAGGAAAATATTTTTTGTGTATAAAATTATAAGGGATATAAAATAAAGCAAAGAATATTGCACTTAATATAGAAAGATGGAATCCAGATATAGCTACTAAATGGGAAATTCCATATATAGAGCATACTTGTCTTAGCTCATTATTAATTGGAATTGCTAAGAATAAAGCATTAAATAAACTTTGCATATTATTACTCGTATGCTGTTTATCTATATATTCTTGTATTTTATTTATTATTGTCTTATTTTGTTTTATATTTAAAGAAAAAGTTAAACCATAAAATCCTTTTATGTATTCTAAAAATGTGATTTTTTTAGTAATAAGATATCCTGAGATTATATTATTTTGTTTTATATTTAGTTTTGAGGATATTGAAGTAAAGAAAATTAAGTTATCAGTTTTAATTTTTAATATTTTATACTCTTTTTTATCATATATATTATTCACTATTCCACTAAATTTTATTAATGGCTCAGCTTTAAAGTCATTAAATTTGCTATAGTTATAACTTATATTCAATAAAAATAAAATAATAAATATTATAAAAAAATACACATATTGTTTAAAACCGACTAAAAAAGGCAAATAAATCCTTATAAATAATTTATATAATTATAGCATATAAACATTTAATAAATCTATACTAAATAAAAGCAAACTTTAATTTAATATTCTATATAATTCCAACCTATTTTAAATCAACGAGTGGGTTCTTAGCTCAGTTGGTTAGAGCACTCGGCTCATAACCGAGTGGTCCGGAGTTCGAGTCTCCGAGAACCCACCACTTTAATCCC
>CAZAOJ010000011.1:0-41983 GCA_964486745.1 uncultured Arcobacteraceae bacterium | reverse complement strand
GATTGTGGATTTAATATTATGGGTATGCCTGCAGTTTCATTTGACGAAAATGGAAAACAAACTATTGCGTGGAATGGAGAGAAATAGCAAAAATGAGTATTAATTATCAAGAACTAGCAAATAAATATCAAACACCATATTATGTATATGATTTTGATTATATTACTGAACAATATACAAGTTTAAAAGATGCATTTAAAGCTAGAAAATCTATTATATCATATGCAGTAAAAGCAAACTCAAATCTAAGTGTAATTCAACACTTAGCAAACTTGGGAGCAGGAGCTGATTGTGTAAGTATTGGTGAGGTAAAAAGAGCATTAAAAGCTGGTGTTGCAAAATATAAAATTATATTCTCTGGAGTTGGTAAAACTGATGATGAGATAACTCAAGCTCTTGAACTTGATATTTTAATGATAAATGTTGAGAGTTTAGCTGAACTTCAAAGAGTAGAACTAATGGCAAAAAAGCTTGATAAACAAGCAAGAATAAGCATAAGAGTAAACCCAGATGTTGATCCAAAAACTCACCCATATATATCTACAGGACTTCATGAAAATAAATTTGGAGTAGATATAGATACGGCAAAAAGAATGTATATTATTTGTAAAAACTCTGAGTTTTTAGATCCAGTTGGAATTCATCTTCATATTGGAAGTCAATTAACCGATCTAAAACCTATAAAAGAGGCTGTAAATATTGTAGCAAATCTAGTACGAAATATAAAATCAGCACTAAAAATTGAATTAAAGTTTTTTGATGTTGGTGGGGGATTAGGTATTAAATATCATGATGAAGAATTAATTGATCCTTATGATTATTCGCAAACAATTCTTGATGCATTATTTGGACTTGATATAACAGTACTATGTGAACCAGGAAGATATATAGTTGGAAATTCTGGAACACTTATAACAAAAGTTTTATATGAGAAAACAAATGGTAATAAAAGATTTGTAATAGTTGATGCAGCTATGAATGACCTTATTCGTCCAAGTTTATACAATAGTGAGCACAGACTTGAAGTACTTGGAAAAAGTGAAGATAAAAGTGAATGTAATATTGTAGGTCCTATTTGTGAAAGTGGTGACTTTTTTGCAAAAAATATTAATCTTCCTGCAACACAACATAATGATTTAGTAGCAATTTATAGTGCAGGAGCTTATGGTTTTACAATGGCAAGTAACTATAATACAAGAAATAAAGTAGCTGAAATTGCTATTGAAGATGGAAAAGATAGATTAATAAGAAGAAGAGATACATTTGAGGATCAAATCGCAAATGAAGTGGAGTTTTTAAAATAAATGAATGAAAAACAAGAACTAGATATTTTAAGAGAAAAACTAGATAATATAGATAATCAGCTTTTAGAACTACTTAATAAAAGAATGCAAATAGTTCTTGAAGTTGGTAAAGTAAAAGCTGCTAGTGGTGGAGCTATATATAGACCAGAAAGAGAAAAATCTATAATAAATAGATTAGAAAAACTTAATAATGGTTTATTAAATAAATCTGCAATTGAAGCTTTATTTCTTGAAATATTTGCTATAAGTAGAAATTTAGAATTACCTGAGAATATAGCATATTTAGGACCAGAAGGAAGTTTTACTCATCAAGCAGCAGAAAGTAGATTTGGTGCGATGAGTGCATATTTACCTATTGGATCTATTAAGGGTGTATTTAGAGAAGTAAATAATGGCAAAGCAAAATTTGGAGTTGTTCCAATAGAAAATAGCAGTAATGGTATTGTAAGTGATACTATTAGTTGCTTTGCTCAATATGATCTAAAAATCATAGCTGAAGTTATGGTAAATATCCATCATACATTAGCTTCAACTGTTGATAGTGTAAAAGATATAAAAAGAATATATTCAAAAGATATTGCTTTTGATCAATGTCACAAATTTTTAGAAGATTTAGGGCTTGATGAGATAGAATTAATCCCTGTAGAGTCAACTGCAAAAGCAGCAAAATTAGCTGTTAATGAACCAAATAGTGCAGCGATTTGTTCACATGTTGGAGCAAAAATGTATAATCTTCCAATATTATTTGAAAATATTGAAGATAAAGGCAATAATCGAACAAGATTTCTAATAATATCAGATTTTGATAATGCACAAAGTGGTGATGATAAAACTTCTATTTTAGTTCAATTACCAAATGATGCAGGATCACTTGTAAGATTTCTTATAGATTTTGAAAAAGCAAATATAAATCTTACAAAAATCAAATCTCATATAGTTGAAGGGATTTCAACATTTTTTATTGAGTTTAACGCACATAAAGATGATGAAGCAGTTAGTAAGATTTTTGAAAAACATAAACAGAGCATTAAATTTTTAGGCTCATACGTAAAAGAGGCGGACGATATATAATGCAAATATTTGGAAAATACAAAACATTACACACAATAGAGTATTTAGTAGAAAACTATCTTTATTTCCCACTTGATGATGAAAAAATCACAAGTGAAGATTTAGAGGTTTTATTAAAGAACAAACGAAAAACTGTGGCAGGAACTATATTTTTATATAATCCAGTAACTGCTCCAAAAGGTTATAAGATAGATCAAAAATTAGCTTTACAAGATTATATTTTTGATGATAAATTCATTGAATTGGAAGTTGACTCAACCCTATCAACTTTTGAATCAAAAATCAAAAACTATAAAGGTAAACTTGTAGAAATTAAATATCTATTTAATTTTAATAAACCAGATATTCAACCTACATTTGCACTTGAAGAGTTTAATTCTGATCTTGAAAGATTTTATTCAGATCAAGCTACAAGATTTGATAGAGAATTAAATTATCATGATTATAAAAACATTAGATTAAGTGGTAAATTTGTATTTTTTGCATGGGGACATAAATTTGATCCTCACCATCCAGATATTAAACTATATGCTCAAAACCTTACCCAACAAGCTTACAAATTAGGTAAAAATGTGGCCTTTGTATATGATCATACAAGAACATATGATCAAATTATTGAACATGCACACTTTTTACACCCCATAGCATTTGGAAAAAATAAAGATAAAATTACAAATGCTTTTAAAGAATCTTTTAAATCAAACCCACCTATACCTGTAATGATCTAAAGTTTAAAGTTCAAAATTTAATTTTTGAACTTTATCATATCCATATAGATCTTTATGAAAATTAAGTTTTCCATTTTTATCTAAGGTCACAGTAAAGTATGTAATATGTACTGCTAGTGGTTTACTTAGACTAATAGTTCTAGATTTATGAGAGTCATAAACCTTTCTAACATATTTATATGAATATTTTGTATAGTTTGTAGATAAATATTTTATTAAAGCCAATGGATTTTCAAGTCTTACACAGCCATGACTTACAGCTCTAATCTTTTGTTTATTTTGTTTAAATCTCCAAGTCCCTATAGTATCATGCATATATACTGCATAGTTGTTTGGGAATATAAATTTTACTCTTCCAAGACCATTTGAACCATAAGGCAATTGAATAAATTTATATGGAATATGTCTTACATTTTTTTTAAGATATTTTCTCCAATTTATATCTTTTTGTCTATACTTTTGTGAGGTTAATTTATAATTTTTATGTATTTCTATATGTTTCTTTTTTAAATAGTTTTTATCTTTTAACATTCTTGGTATAATAGTTTTTTTTGCAATTGAATCAGGTATATTCCAGGCTGGATTTACTATAAAATATTTTAACTTACTACTTAAAATAGGTGTTTTATTTTCTAAATCACCAACAATAGTACCAAAACTCATACTTTTTTTATCATTTTCAAAAAAATCAAAACTATACGATGGTATATTTAACTGAATAAAATTCTTAATTTTATAATTTTTTAGTAATTTCATTCTTTCTATATTTATTCTCAATATATATTTTTGTTGCTTACTTAAATTTTTATCATTAAGTTTTTTTATCATTTTTAGAAACTCTGGATGATTTGGTATATATGGTTCAAGTATCTGCTTAATTGTATACTCATTTGATCTAAACTGTTCAATAATATTTTTCTCATCAACTTCTTGTATATATATATTATAATCTTTTGATTGTTTTATTTTAAGACATCCATTTGCTAAATTTTTTGTATATAAAATTAAAGATTTTTCAAAATCCATATTTGGACTTAAAATATCAGTACCACAGATTGAAGCATATTTATCTATTTTTAAAATATCTAAAAATTGATTTTCTATATTAGTATAATTATTTTCAACAACTTTTTTTGTTTTAACTACTTGAGTAGGTTTTTCATATATATTAGTTTTTACTTCATAATGCTTTTTCTTTTGTTCAACAAAAATAACTTTTTGTGAAAAACACCCACTTATAAATAAAAGAATAAATATAGTGAATAAAATATGTTTAAAGAGCATTATAAAGTAAATTCTTTTAGTGCTGCATTGGCATGAGTAAGTCCCAAGATAGTTAAGCCACCATTACTTATATATCCATCAGATTTAAGTTTTTTTAATAGTTTTTTACCTTTTTTCAACTCAAATACTCTACTTTCTACTAATTTAAAAATAATATCATTTAAAGTTTCATCATCCTCTTTTTTTAATATAGCCAAAAGTATAACTTTTGATTCTATATCCATTTCGTTTTCATCTATATCCATTTTTGTATCCTTGTATAATAATATGCTACACCATAAAATGCCAAACCTAAAATAATAGTAATTATATCCAAACTAATCCAACTAGCCATAAAACCAATAAACATAGTTGTAATTACATTACTAAGCATAAATATCATCTCATTATATGCTAAAGTTCGTCCTAAATACTTATGTTCTACCTTTTCTTGCAATAGTGCATAAGTATATGACCAAATAGTTGTAGTAAAAAAACCTGTTAAAAATAAACCAATTAGTGATATATAAAAATTGTATGAAGTTAATCCCCATATAATTACAGCTGTTCCTTGCATTAAAAATATATAGGTTAAAGTTTTTTTATTTACCCAAGATCCAATAATAAATGGTCCTACCATAAGTGCAAATGCACGAACTGCATTTGATATGCCAATAGCAAGAGGAACAGCAAGTACAAGTTTATACTCATAATCTGCCAAAAGTGTTACAAGAGCATCAAACGATGTTAAACCAACACTAGCATGAAGTAATATTAATTTTAAGGCTATACTGTTTTGTTTTAAATAAGAAAATCCATCTTTTATCATACTTGAAATAGATTCTTTTATATCTGTAGGTTCTATTTGCAATTTTAATGGTATAAAAAAAGCAAGTGAAACTACAAAAAACAAAGCATCAATTATAAAAGCTGTTTTTACTCCAAAACTATGTACAACCAATGCACTAATAGCCATACCAGCAGCATAAGTAAACGACCAAATAATTGAATGTATCTCATTTGCTTTTTGTAAAGCCTCACCACTTATAATCTTTGGTAAAAGTGTCATCTCTGTTGAAAAAAACATAGATGCCGCACCCATTCGTATAAACAAAAGTATCATAAGTATCCATACATCAGCTGCTTCATTTATAAATAAAAAACACAAAGTCATAGCTAGCTCTGTACTCATAAGTATTATCATAAGTTTTTTTATATTTGTTCTATCAATTATAGTTCCACTAATAGGTGAAAGGATAATGCCAGGAAGAAAGTTCATAGCTGCAACAATTGATACAATAATTGCACTAACTTCAAATTGTACCAAAAGTGTAAAAATAGCAACATTTGAAAACCAAGCACCAAAATATGCAATAATTTGTACTAAAGATAGTTGCCTTACTATTTTATGATCTCTAAGAAGTTCCCTATAGGTCAAATTTACTCTTTAAATTTTTTCTAATTCAATAATAATATCTTGATATGTTGTACTTTGTGATTCTTCACTGCCTTCATGCGAAGTGAGATAATTTACATCAGAACCACTATACAAAACAATACAATCTTCTCTTAATTCATCATTTGTTTTTATAATAAACTCTCTTTGATTTATTTTTGATGTTGCTAAAACTTTATCATCATCTTTAAAGCCATTTGATGGATGAATATATAAATATGGATCTGTTTTAAATTGTGAACATAAAGAATTTTTATTTTTTGAAGTTAAGAGATAAAATCTATCTCCTATGCCTTTATGTAATGTTGAAATCTCCATCTCTTCTATAAATTCAAAATTATCAACAAAAGGTTTTTCATTAATTTTTGTTTTAAAATATTGCATTAATTCATCTTCACTCTTTAATCCATCCATATCAAAAGCATCAAATAAATATTTAGTAAGCTCATATTCACTTATATGTTCATCATCGCCTTGCTCAATTTGATCACAAAATATAACTTCATCATGTCCATAACTAAGTCTTACATCTTTTTTTTGTAAAAAAGTTTTAGCTGGTATTATGAGATCTGCATATTTTGAAGTTTCATTATTTGTAGTACCAAAAAATACTACGAACGATTTTTTCAGTCCATCTATTACCCTTTGAGTATTTGGATGTGATTTTAATGGGTTTGCCCCTTGGATAAAACATATATCAAAATCACCAAAATCAACCTCTGCAATAGAAACACTTTTTTTTGATTCTATTTCAAATGGATAATCAAATGGATAAGTTGAACGACCAAAATACCAAATACCTCCGTAATCTTTATTAAATAATCCCAAAGTTGCAGCAAAGGCATCAATGGTTCGCATAATTTGCTCACCCTCTATATATTTTTGGACACCAATTCCAGCAAGAATTGCAACTTTTTTACCAACAAGTAAACTAAATAGTTTACCAATCTGCCCAAGATCAGTTCCTATTGCTTTCATAGCTTTTTTTATACGAACATCTCTTGTCATATCATAAAACCAATCATATCCAGTAGTATTATTTTGAATGAATTCTTGATCATCCAAATCTTCAAGATGTGCAAATCTAGCTAATATAGTTGCAAGAAGATGATCTGTTTTTGGTTTTAATTGTATATGTAGGTCTGATTGTTTTGCGATTTTAGTCTTAACCGGATCAATAGTAATAATAGTTTTATCTTTAACTAAAGAATATATATGTGGTGAAGTTACTGTTAAATTTCTTCCCCATACAATTACAATATCTGAATTAGTTAAATTATCAATTGGTGGATTAAAACAAACTTGCCTATCTTGTTCAATACCTACACATCCAGCTTCATCACAAAGTCCACCATGAGTAAATGTAGTACCATATTTATCAAAAAATAATTTCGTAGAACTTTGCATTACGCCCATATTTCCACTACCTTTATAAAAAAGCACTTTTTGATTTGGTTGTTTTAATTTTTCTACCAATATTTTTAGTGTTTCATCTAAAGGTATATCTGTAGTTATTTGTTTCTCATTTTGCAGATGTCCAAAAAGTCTACAAAGTTTTCCATTTGTAATTGGATGAGTAGTACTTGGTTTACAAATACCATCAACTACACTTACCTCACAAGCATCAAAGCAATCAAGTGGACAAGCAGTTGTAGCCATTATTTAAACTCTACTTTTACAAGTTTTGAAAACTGTTTTGGATTTGGTATAACTATCTCACATTTGTAAGATGAGATATTTTTACTATCTGCAACTTCATAAATTTTGTTTATTTTTATATCAGATTTAATACCATCAAGATAAATAGTTTTATCTTTATATTGATCAGCAGTATTTATTGGTAGAAATATCTCTAATTTCCCTTTTGATAGATCCTTTGCTACATATAAAAGTGATCCAGGATTTACATAATCCCCTTTTTTTACATCAACACTATAGATATATCTATTTTTTTCAACTAAAGTTTTCTTTTTTATCTGATCTCTTAAAGATGCTATTTTAGTTTTAAGATCACTAGCTTGAGATTGCAAATTAAGTACTTTTATTCTTTGTGCATCTTTTTCAAAAGCTGATTTTGTAGATACATTTTTTAATTTTTTATAATTTGCATTCTCTATAGCAATCATATTATTAATAATCTTTAATTTTTTCAAACTACCATCAAGATCAATTCTATTTACCTTTGCGTCAACTTTTACTATTGTGGTATTATTCGCAGTTTTACCTTCAATATTCTCATTTGCATAAATAACCTCTCCACTTGTGGATGATTTTACCACATATGTATTTATTGGTTCAAGTTTTGCATAAAATTCATCAGCAAAAACAACTGCTGTAAATAAAAGTAAAAATTGTAAAATTTTCATGGTAAATTCCTATAATATATTTAGTCTATCTCTTTTTTTAAATCTTCTTCGTTTGAAACAAATTTTACACTTTTTACAATTTTATTATCTAAAGTGATAATCATAACTTCATTTTTATGATCTTCATTTCTAAATCTTTTTGCATTCTCTTTCTCTTTGATTAAAAGAACAGAATATTTACTCTCTTTTAAATCAGGAATTGCAAACATTTTAGCAATAATTGAAGGCATACCACTAATGTCAGCTATAAATACAATATTTCTTTTACTTAAATAATCTACA
Organism: uncultured Arcobacteraceae bacterium; assembly: GCA_964486745.1. GTDB lineage: Bacteria > Campylobacterota > Campylobacteria > Campylobacterales > Arcobacteraceae > JAYEFX01. The sequence goes on along the minus strand of CAZAOJ010000011.1, from coordinate 33,513 downwards.
TCTCTAACACCTAAATATACTTTCATTAAGTGTCCAGTTGGTTTTGAAAAAGCAAATAAAATCTTTTTTACATCATTTGTAAGAGTATGTTCTTTATCAAATTGATCTTTTAATTTGTAATTTGCTAATTCTTTACCAATTACTATTCCACTGCTTACTTCACCTGTCGTTACTTCAACAGCATCTTTACTTTCTAACTTTTTATCTCCACATCCTGTAAATACTAATGATGCGCATACTGCTAAACCTAAAATAAATTTTTTATTCAATCGTTATCCTTTAAAATTAATACGAGATTATATCTATAAAAGATTAATATTATACTATAAATCATATTTAATTTGAAATTAAAATACTTAATGCACATTTCATAGCTATTGATGTAAAATTATACAAAGGAGTTATTATGAAAAACAAACTAGGACTAAGTATATTATTGATTTCAATGATACTATTTTTAGGGGGATGTGGTAGAACTGCAACAGTACAAAATATTGATAATAGTTCGTACTTACAAAAGAGTATAAAACTAAGTAAAGTAGAAAGTGCAATTAAAGTTGCTGCAGCAAAAAAAGGTTGGCGTACTAAAAAAATACATAAAGGCCTTATAGAAGCTAGTATTAATCCAAGAGGAAAGCATTTAGTTATAGTTGATATAAATTATAATTCAAAAGGTTATAAAATTTCATATAAAGATAGTAAAAATATGAATTATGATCCAACAACAAATGCAATCCATCCAAATTATAATAAGTGGGTTAACTATTTACAAAGAAATATAAACTACGAATTAGAAAATATTGGTATGGGCAAAGCTACAAGTTCAAATTATTCAAACACACCCAAAAAAGTTGTATCCAAAAAACGACTTAAAAAAGGTTCACATATAAATCTTAATGGCAAAACTGTATACATAAGACCAATGGCTTCATATTCACCAAGATCTAGAATATCAAGTAAAATTAAAACAGAGTGTACATTGCCAAAAGCACTTAGTGATAGTATTGTTCAATTTTCAAAAAATAGTGGTGTAAATGTAAAATTTAAAAATAATATTAGACCAAATGAACTAGAACTAAAAATTCAAATAGAAGATGCAGTTAGTTCGGGAAATGCCTTTATTGGACATAATAAATTTGTAGATATATCAGGATCAATTGTAAAAGGTAAAACTGTATATTATACATTTGATGCAGCACGAAGATCTGGTGGTGGATATTTTGGAGCTTATAGAAGTTCTTGTTCTGTTTTGGGACGAATTGCAAAAGCTTTAGGAAAAGATATATCATATTGGCTTAGTAATCCATATGATGGTGCAAAAATGGGTGATGTAGAACTTATAAGACGATAGTTTACTGAAGCATTAAAGAAAATGAACCAGTAGATACTGGATCATTTTCATCTAGTACAGTAAAGTCAAATGACTTAAAATCATCCAATTGTTGTACCAGATTTATATCTATTTTATAATTTTGTTTATTTGGTTTTTCTAATAATTTTATATTTCTAAAGCCAAGGACAAATCCAATCCTTTGCTCTTGTTTTTTATCTTTTATCCCAGAAGATGCTTGAGCTGCAGCTTCACAAAGCATAGCTAATGTTGGTATTTGTTCAAATGAAACTTCTACTAACGCACTATTAGAATCATATTTTAGCAAAGACCGTACAAATCTTATTGGTGCTTTATGTGGTATTGGAAAATCATTCATTAAGTAAATTTATAAATTAATTATTTATTCTCATTTATATAGTTTACTAATGTTTGAGCTGTTGAAAATATGTTTTGAGATTCATCCATATCTTTTATTTTTACACCAAACTCTTTTTCAATTATCAATGTTAATTCAATAGCATCAACACTATCTAGCCCTAATCCCTCTTCACCAAATAAAGGCATATCATCTTCAATCTCACTCACATCAATATCTTCAAGTCCTAGACCTGCAATAATTTTCTCTTTTAAATCATTTGTAGTTATCAAATTATTCTCCATTTATATTTTTCATATTATACACTAAATTTCTTCAAAACCTATTTTTTTACCAACGGAACTTTTTTTAATTTTTACATTATTATATATCTTAAATGCAATATTCATAGATCCATAATGCTCTTTTAAAACTGCTCTTAAAGTTTTTGTATCAAGCGGGTTCTGTGCTTCTACATAAATATCAAGTATCTCATCTTTTAGAGCTTTATCATCTCTTCTTATTTTAATTAATACACAATCAATACCATCTAATGATTCTATAATATTTTCTATTTGTTGAGTTGAGATTCTTTTCCCTGCAATTTTAGCTAAATTTGAACTACGTCCAAGAAGTTTAAATTCATTCTCATTTAAAATTTCTACGATATCTTCAGTTTGAAATGGTAATTCAACATCTTGTACTTTATCATTTAATATTTTAGGTGCAACAAAAGGCGATGAAATTTGTAACATATTATCTTCACTAGAACCAATACTAACTCCATCAAAAGTTTTTAGTATTGTTTCATCATCAGTTTTATATGCCATAAGCCCCGTTTCAGTTGAAGCAAACAGTTGTACTACACTACAATCATAATGCTCTTTAAACTCTTTTGCATCTTCAAGTGGTAAGGGTGCAGTTGAAGTTAAAAATAAACTATTTGTAAATTTCACATCTTTTTTTATTCTATTTAATGCTTTTATAAATACAGGTGTTGTTACAATCAAAGTATTTGGTTTTTGTGCTTCAAGTGCTAACTCTTCAGGAATAAAATTCTCTTTTATCCAAATATCAATATCCAGATTTCGTGGCAGTATTGCACCAATATCTATTCCATATATATGAACAAAAGGAACAGTTGATACAACTCTATCAAATTTTCTATCTCCAAGAACTTTTATAAGTGCAAAAGATTCTTTTTGTAGATTTTCTTTTGTTTTATACACTCCAGTTGAACGACCAGTTGTTCCTGAAGTAAAAAATAGATACTGCATATTATCTTGATTAATAGTTTTTTCATCTTGCTGTTTTACATATTTATCTAAAGCTGGTTGAGACTTATCATAAATCACATCAAAGATATCATTTTCAAAACAATATAAAGCATCACTTAATTGTTCAACTTTAGTAGATCTATCTTCTATTCTTTGAATTGGGACATAACACTTATTATCCATATCATATATTTTCATTATTTGCATACTCCATAATTTATGAAAGTATTTTAACACAAAGTGCGTTATATCTGTATAAAATAATTATATTTTTATGACAATTGACTCAATTCATCTTTAGTTTTTTGCATAATGTTATGTGCATATTTCATCATCTCAATTTCATTATTGAAATCTTTTGGATATAAAGGTGGTAACATTTTTAAATGTACAGTCACCTTTTTTGTTGTTTTAAAACAAAATGATTTTCTAGGTAGTATATTTTGCGCACCCTCTATTACTATAGGAATTACCGGCTTATTTTTTTTCATAGCAAGTCTAAATGCACCTCTTTTAAATGGCAATAATTTATCTGCTTCATGCCTAGTACCTTCAGGGAAATATATCACATTTTTATCTTCATCAAGATGCAGTTCAAGCTCTTTATAAATATCTGCCATTTGATCTATTGTTTTACCTTTGATATATCTCACCCCGGCAAGATTTGTTATTTTTGCAATAGTTGGAAATTTTCCCAAATTTACATTTGCAAATATTATATATTTTTCTATAAATGTTGCAAGTGCGGGAAAGTCTAAGATTGATTGATGAGTTGAAACATAAACTGCACTTTTTGGATAATCGTCTAATAACTCTTTTTTTAGAGTAATTCTAGGTACTAAAAAATAAAAAATTTTATAACAAAGATTCGCACCCCATTGAAATACATATCTAGGTTCATCTACAAAAAGTTTTGATACTAAATATATAAGGTATCCAGGAAGTATTAATACAACCATTACTCCAAAAAAAACAAAATGTCCAATACTACCTATAATACATTTTAACAGCATAAAGTTTCCCATAAATAATTTGTGCAATCAAAGCAGTAAAAAAAAGTATATACCACCCAACTGATGAATAAAATGCCCAAATAGCATCGCTTGTATAATTTACCACATAAAAATGTATTATAGTATTTATACTCATTACTACTACCCAATAACCATCTCCATGCTTTAAAAATTCCTCTTCAGCAGTTGAAAGTTGCTTTCTGTAAAACTTTTTTGTAAAACCCAAAATCATATATTTCTTATTAAAATGAGCATCAATAAACATCATTAAAAAAAGTGAAGATAAAATTAATGGAATATACTTGATACTTTGTAATGATGAAAAATAGTATCCAATACTTAATAATAGTACATAAACAGTTGGAATAACCATGTCTTGATAACTATTTCTTTTAATATATGAATAAATAAAATATACAATAGCCATTATCAAATATCCTAAAACAACTAAACTAAGCTCAAAATAGTGTATTAACACTACAAACATTGGAGCATATAGTAAATTTAGAATATTTTTCAACATCTAGCGCACCATTCCACCACTTATATTTAATATCTCGCCAGTTATATAAGTAGCATCATTTGCCAAAAAGTATATAGAGGATGCCACTTCACTAGGCTTTCCTATTCTTCTTAATGGAATATCAGTTTTTATCATCTTTTTATCTATATCTTTTGTCATATCTGATTCAATTAAACCAGGTGCTACAGCGTTTACTCTAATCTTATATCTAGCAACTTCCATACTTAGTGCTTTTGTAAAAGAGTTCATAGCCCCTTTTGCAGCTGAATAGTTTGTTTGTCCCATATTTCCTATAAGTCCAGATACAGATGATACATTTACAATAGATCCATTTTTATTACTAATCATATTTTTTAGAACTGCTTTTGTAACATTGTATGTGCCATTTACAGATGTATTTATCACATCATGCCATTGATCATCTTGCATCCAAAAAAACAATTGATCTTTTGTAATACCTGCATTATTAACCAATACATCAATTTGTAAATCCTCAAGTTTTGAATTTACCTCATCTTTATTTAAAATATCAAAACATAAAGTTTCAGAATTTTCTAATTCATTTGCTAATTGCTCTGCTTTTTGCTCTTGTGATCTATAGTGTATATATACAAAATATCCATTATTATGAAAATGTCTTGCACAAGCTTCACCTATAGCACCCGTAGATCCTGTAATTAAAACTTTCTTCATACAAACTTTCCATCTTTTACTAAACTATTTACTGCTTGAATATCAAGATCTAATCTTCTATCATTTTCAAGTTTAGCTACTACAGATCTTACTTCACTATATTTATCTTTAAGAGTATTAGAACATTTGTCAACACCTCTAATATCAACAGCTTGAGCAACACCTATAAATGCGATACTTAACATATTTGCCAAATCTGGAAGCTGTTTTGCAAAATTTCTAGCTGCAGTTGTTCCCATACTAACTTTATCTTGATTTAGTGATTCTGTAGGTCTTGAATAAAGTGATGCCGCATTTGTATTCATCAAAATATCTGCACTAAGCGAACTTAGTGTAACTTGAATCAATTTAAAAGCATGATGAGTAGATTTTGGATTTATTTTTAAACTCTCACCTAAACCTTTATTAAATTTATGATCAATTAACAATGCAAACTCTTTATCTAAAAGATCTGCAACATTACCTACACAAATACGCATAGTATCCATAGCATGTGCTATATATCCACCATAAAAATTTCCAGAAGTATAAATCTTTTTACCAATATGATCAATTAATGGATTATCGTTTACACCATTTATCTCTGTTTGAATCCATTTTTTTGCTAACTCTAAATTATCTCTTACTACACCCAAAACTTGAGGTGCACATCTTATTGAGTATCTATCTTGAATATTTTGTTCATCTTCATTATGAAAATTTTCATATCTTGTAAAAGCTTCATGAGTTAATTTAGAATCTTTACATTTTGCCAATATATTTGCTGCACTTTTAACTTGACCTTCAAAAGGTTTACTCTCATGAACATAAGGTTCAAGTGTTGTAGTGTCACATAATAATACTTCAAAAATTGCAGCAACAAAACTCTCCATACTATCAAGTAATATTTCAAACTCTTTAATTGCATTTATAGCAATTGAACTCATAGCTGCCGTTCCATTTATAACTGCAAGTGCCTCTTTAGCATGATAAACATATGGTTTTATACCCAATTCATTATATACATCAATTGTTTTTCTATGTTCACCTTTATAGATCACTTCTCTTTCACCTGCAATCACTGCAGCTATATAAGATAAAGGTGACAAATCTCCACTAGCACCAACTGATCCTTGAGAAGGGATAAGTGGATATATCTCATGATTTAATAGAAGCTCAAACCTTTTTAAAAGTTCATAACTAACTCCACTTTTACCTTTACTAAGACTAATTAATCTTACAGTAACCATAATCTTTGATACCTCAGCACTTAAATACTCACCAACTCCAACTCCACAAAATCTATATAAATTTTGTTGTAATTCTCGTGCTTCTTCAAATGCAGCATAATTACTTCCAGCTTCTCCATAACCGGTTGTAATACCATAAATAGGTCTTCCATCTTTTATCTCATTTATTAAATACTCATGTCCAGCATTAATAAAATCTACAAATTTAGGATCATTACTTAACTCTATTTTTTCATTATGTATAAAATTTTCATATATTACATTGTTATTATCTATTATCATATTTTACCCTTTTAAAGCTCTATTAAAATTTTATCTTTTTTATTTTCATGCATATTTACTACACTCATAATATCTTGTAGTGAATCAATAATACCTTCAGTTCTAAAATCTTCTATTTCTACTGCATCACTTAAATCTTGAGCCACTTCCACTACCACTGCAGCTCCAGCTTCAAGATATTTTGTACATCTGTTGATTTGATCTATATTTGGTATATTTATACACTCAATACATACACATAATACTCTTTGTTTTGAAATTAATGCTTGAAGTGCTGCTGTTTTAAGAGCTGCTTTTGATGTAGTCATCCCTGAAGATAAAGTAATTAGCTCATCTTTATTTTTAGTAATTAGTGACAAATATGATGGAGCTGTATTATATACACTGTTTTGAAATGAAGTTGGAGATAAAAGCTCACCATTTAAAACTGAATTTGCAATCTTTGCAGTCTCTTCAAGCTCACTATAGCAGCTTCCATATACAACCTTACCACCTTCAAAATTACATCTGTCACTAAGATACAACATCACTTTAGAATTTCTAGTAAGTCTTCTTCTTGTCATCATAGTTGGACATAATCTCTTCTCATCAAGGTCTTCTATTTTAGTTGGTGCAAATATTTTTGCAGAACTTACTATATTAATTGCTATTTTTTTCATTCGCACACTCCTAAAACTATTGAGGTATTATTTCCACCAAAAGCAAAAGAGTTACTAATAATATTTTTAATATCCATAGTAATATTTTGTGTTGGTACATTTATATTTGTATTTTCTAACTCTTGCAATCCCGTTTGTGCAGGAACAACTCCAGCTTTAATAATCTCACATGAGATAATAGCCTCAACACTACCAGCAGCTCCTAAAGTATGCCCTGTAATAGCTTTTGTTGAATTAACCAAAGTCTTAGATCCAAACAATTTTTCTACAGCTAATGATTCCACATTATCATTTGCAATTGTTGCTGTTCCATGTGCATTGATATAATCTATATCATCTATATTTAATTTTGCATCATCTATAGCATTTTGCATAGAACTAATTGCTCCAGTAGCACTTGGATCTGGATTTGTCATATGATATGCATCACTACTTGCTCCAACCCCTTTTATTTGTATAGAGTTTGATATTTTTTGATTTTGTACCAAAAGTACACTTACTGCTTCAGCTACATTCATCCCATTTCTATTTTTATCAAAAGGTGTACACTGTTTATTTGATAAAACCCCCAACGAGTGAAAGCCTAAAACTGTAGAGTTACACAATCCATCAGCACCTACAACCAAAATATTATCATAAGCCTCCACTTCTATAAGTCTTTTTGCCAAAAGTAAAGCATTTGCACTTGAAGTACATGCAGTTGAGATTGCTCTTGAATCATAAAATTTAAACTCATTATCAAGGTGATCACTCAATGCATTCATAGAGTATCTATTTGGATCAATATTTGTATAACTACCTTGTGCATAAAAAATATCTTCACACTCTTGCATACCACCAACTGATGATGCTAGAATTAATAATGTATTGTGAAAATTATCTAAATTTGATTGTTTTAAAACTTTTGAAGTAACATCAATTAATAAACTATAAATATTATCATACTGCATAATACCAAGACCAGCCTTTGCATCTTTTATAAAATCTTCACTAATACTTATAGCTGATTTATTAGCATATATTGCTTCCATCAAGCTTTTTGTATCACCAGCATCACACAGCAATTCATAATTATTTATATATGCTTTCATTTAAAACTCTTTATTTTTAATATTTTGTATCTATTCTCATAACAATCTATATACCATATATCTTGCTGTTTTTTTATACTACTATTGACTTTATAAGCGGCCATTGTTTCAAAGAAAAATCTACTATTTTTATGCTCAAACTCTTTACACCTATATGAAAAAACTACATCTACTTTGCAATCTTTTATATACTGTTTTATCTCATCTTTTGTATATATATTTGTATCAAACTCTACTTGAGCTATGCTATTTTGTTTATCTAATGATAATTTTTGACAATTAACAGCACTTAATACCTTATCTTCATTTGATATTCCTAAAACTCTTTTTATAGTTTGACTAGGAATACTATTTAAATCTAAAGTACATATTATAGCATTTTTTTTTGAATTTTTAAGTGATGAATAGATACTAATTAGAGTATTTATATATGTAAAGTTATCAGATATTTGAAAAATATTTTTTCCTTTTATACCTAAAGATTTTGCTACATAATAACTTGTAGTATTTCCAAGTAAATTGATAAAATCAAATATTCTTAATGGTTCATGATCTTCATATATACATGTATTTGTTTTTTCTACAATATCAACATCTCCAACTCCACTTGTTACATAAAGCTCATCATAACAATCTATATCAATTTTATCTTTTAGTAGTTGCGCTCCATAAATAGCTAAATGGATAAATTTATCTTGTCTTCTTGTATCTAATTTATATATTTTTTTTAGTTCATTTTTAATAACAATATCACTATTATCATCTATAAAATCACTATACTGTTTTATATAAAGAATCATTGTTTACTCTTTTTTAAAATTATAGAGGTATTATTTCCACCAAATCCAAAATAGTTAAACATAAATATACCACTACTACATTTTTGATCTTTTTCAATTGGTTTATAATTTTCAAATATAGGATTTTCACAATTTAAAGTTTTAGGGATAAAACCATCTTCAATACAAGCTAACATAACTGCTATTTCCAAAATACCACAAGCTCCTATAGTATGTCCAATATAAGGTTTTAGTGCAGTAATTATAATATCTTGATTAAATATTTTACTAATAGCATTCATTTCAGCTTCATCATTACTTAATGAACCCGTGGAATGAGCTTTAAGAACTGTAATATCACTAGATTTTAAGTTTGCACTATTTAATGAATTTTGAATAACCTCAAAACACTCATCTCCACTTGCACTTACAGATGTAATTGTTTGTGAATTACAATTAGTAAACCCACCCTCAATAGATGCTATACCACCAGATTTAGCAAGTACCATTGCACATATCGCTTCACCCAAAATCAATCCATCTCTATTTTTATCCAAAGGTTTAATAGTGTTATTAGAAATTAACTCCATAGAGTAAAATCCACTACTCATCACGGGTGAAAAAATCTCTAATCCTATAACTATAATATGGGTAAATATATCTTCATTCAAAAGATTTTTAGCTTCTAGCAAACCATTTGCACTTGAGGTACATGCTGTATTTATAGTCATTGTATAACCATTTAAACCAAAATCATCACTCAATCTTTTTGCATAGCTATCTATACTTGTTTTTTCTGATTGATATGTCTTTTTCTTATCCTCATACGCACTTGCATTAATGGCATCAACTAAATACCAATCAATTATTGATGTACCAACTATAATAGCTGTTGTACTCAAATCTTTTTGGGGTATATTTTTTACAATTTTTGAAACTATATTTTTTAAATTATTATATATATCATCTTGATTTTGTTCTATTGGCTTTTCAAAAGAGTAAAATGGTACATCTAAAGGTTGAGTTAAAATATCAATATGTTTTTTATCAATTTTTATATTAGATTCTTTTATATTTTTCACTGTTTGTTGTTTATTTCCAAGAGAACAAATAAACTCAAAATCTAATATATTTATTTTAGACATCTTGATTTTCTATTATATATAAAGCTAATTTATCTATAGTTGTTACAGCTCTTCTAAACTCTTTAGAATCACCCAATCTAACACCATACATTTTTTGCAATCCCATAGAGATTTGCAAAGCATCTAAAGAGTCAAGTTCTAGTATATTTGTAGGATCAAAAAGTTCTTGATTATCATCTATATCTTCAATAGTAATATCCTCTTTTTCACACTCTTTAATAATCATATCTTTTATATCATATTTTATCTTTTCAATATCATCCATTAAAGTCCTTTTTTCATTTTATTATTTAGTATTATCATAGATATTATTAATGTTATTACACCAAATAAAATCAGTTTAAATGATTCATTAAGTACGCCAGATATATCTGAAGCTTTTAAAAATATATTTAAAAACCCATCCAATCCCCAAGACATAGGAGAGATATTTGCCAAAGTTTGCATAGTTTCTGGCATTATAAATTTTGGAACCATAACTCCACCTATAGCACCTAGAAGTATATTTGATATACCACCAATAGTTGTAGCTTGTTCACTAGAGTTTGCACTAACTGCAATCAAACTAGACAATCCAACTGCACTCATACTTAAAGCAAAAGATAAAAAACTAAGTGCAACAAATGAACCATTTACAACCAATGCAGGTGTATCAAAGAAGGGTACGATATAAACCCCAACCAAAACCATAAAGATCATCTGTATTTGAGCAATTACCAAATATGGTACAATTTTACTTAAAGCTATGCTTACAACAGATATATTCATAGAGTTTAATCTAGCTAGAGTGTTTTGTTTTCTCTCATTTATATATATTGTTGACATAGGGATAATTATAAAAAACATACCAAATACTATCCATGTTGGGACACTTTGTTGTGTAGCATTTGGGATATCTTTGCTTTTATTATATTTTATATCAAATAAATCATTTGATTCTAAAGAGATATTACCAATAGCATTTGCAGCATCCATAGAAAAACCACTTAGTTGAGTTTTAATCACATCAAGTTTTAATGAAACTATACTTTTGAGAAGTTTAGCTTTTATTAGCTCTATCTCATCACTTTTTAATGAACTGTTTATATCAATATTTAATTTTGTTTTATTTGTTGCTGTTTCTTCTCCATACCCTTTTGGTATTATAATTTTTATTTTAGAATCATCTTGCAAAACTATATTAAAACTCTTATCTTTTTGAATAATATCAATAAATCTTTTGCTATTTACACTTTTGTCAAAATCCTCTATTGTTATATCAAACTTTACACTTTTTGCTGAAAAAATATCTCTCATAGCTACAGACATTATTAAAATAAAAATTGCAGGCATAATAAATAAAGCCATCAACGCTTGTTTATCTCTTAACACAAGCAAAAACTCTTTTTTTATCATAGCTTTAAACATCATCACTCTTTGTAAGGTCTAAAAAATGTTTTTCAAGATTAACTTCACTTGATATTTTTTCTTGCACTATTAATTTACCTTGAGATATTATTGCAACTTCATCACATAAAAACTCAACTTCATTCATATAGTGACTTGTATAAACTACAGTGATTCCAAGATCTTTATAAGACTTTATAGATTCTAAAATCTCTTTTCTGCTTTTTGGATCAATCCCTACTGTTGGCTCATCAAAATATATAATTTGAGGATTGTTTAAAACCCCTATAGCTATATTTAACCTTCTTTTTTGTCCACCAGACAATGTAGAAGCAGTTTGATCTAATATATCTTGTAAACCATTTATTTGTACAGCTTTATTGTAAGAATCTTTTGAGGCATTTTGAATATTAGCAAAAAAATCTAAATTCTCTTTTACTGTAAGTTTTTCATAAAAAGCTAGATTTTGTGGGATTATTGAACTTATTTGTTTAATATATTTTTTATCTTTTATCATATCTTTTTTAAAAACTTCAATCTTTCCCGAGTCATATTGACTAAGACCATTAAGTATAGATAAAAGTGTACTTTTACCTGCTCCATTTACCCCTAAAAGTCCAAAAATTGTACCTTTTTTAATAGTTAATGAAAGATTATCTAATGCTTTTAAATCACCATAATATTTATTAAGATTAGATATTTTTATCATTTAAATATTTGCCTTAAATGTAAGCATTGTTTTATATACTTTAGCTTCATTTTTACCAATTTCTAGCAAAGTATCACTAATTAGTTTTAAATCAATTGGCTTTTTTGATTTTAAAGATTTAGCTATTAAAAGTGCAAAGTCTCTCCATTGATCCCCAACTTCCAACATCATCTTTGAAGATTTTGCCAAAACCTCATCATTATCAAAAAGTTCACTTGCTTCTTGTAAAAAAGATGCATACATAAATCTAAACCCAGCACCACCTGTACCAATCTCCTCTTGCATCCTTACAATATGACCCAAAAATAGTTTTGTATATCTTTTATCTTTGTTTTGTAATTTTAAAATTGCATTTGCTAAATATTTAATACCAACCAAACCTGCAATTGGTACATATTTTCTAAGCATTGTTTTTGATAATTGTTTAATGTTTTTTGCAATAATAGGTCTAAAATCCATATCTTTTGGTATATTTGTTGGATAATATAAAAGCCCTTTTGGTGCCATAACACCTTTTACAAACCTAGCTTTACTAAGTGAAGCTTTATCACACTTTACAGCCATTTGAAATACAGGATCACTTATTAAATACTCATCACCATCTTTACCATATATCAAAATATTGTGTGCATTAAAATGAAATCTCATCTCATTAGGAATATACGATAACCAATACATAGAGCTTTGAGCACCTACAATTTTACCTTGAGCTAAGAGTTCATCTAATCTATCTTCCCCTTTTTTAATATTGGAAAATGTTTCAAGTTTGATATCTATATTTAGATTTTTTTTTATATTTTTTATAATTGCTTTTGGAATACTTCTATATGCAACAAGTGGCATACCACCAATTTTTACAAAAGGGATATATGCAAAATTTAGAGCATTTGACAATCCAAATATCATAGGCTCACTTATATTTAAGCCATAATGTCTAAGCATTGATGATATTACACCACTTTCACAATGAGCATGGTGTGTATGTGTAAACTCACCCATTTATATCCTTTGGCAATACTTTTATATCCTCAATTGAAACACCCAATACATCACAATACTCTAAAAGCCGTTTTTGTTTAATCTTTGAAAACACTTCAGGTTTAAAATCTCTTTTTATAGTCCATTGAAAAAAACCAGTTGATTGAGATAATACAACAAGATCCATTCTTGAAGCATACATATGATAATAAAGTGGTGAATATTTACCACTTTTTACAAGCTCATATGCATCTTTTATACTTTGTTCAATATCATCCAAAGCTTGTGTAGTTACAAGTTCTTCCACTTCCCACCCTGTAGAGCTTACAGTTTTTAGTTTTCCATTTTCATCTGTAGCATAAAGTGCTTTTTGCATCTTTGCATAAGTAGTGCTGTTGTCTTGAGGAACACTATTTATATCCATTTATACTACCTCAAGCAACATATAAGCAGTTGAGAATCTACCACTTTCAGGAATATAACATAAAAGAGTTTCCCCTTTTTTTAATTTTCCTGAGTTAAATAACTCCTCTAAAATTATATAAATTGATGCAGATCCAGTATTACCTTTTGTTGTAAGGTTTGTAAACCATTTTTCTTGAGGAATATCACATCCAACCTCAAGCATTGTATTATAAAGCTTATCTCTAAAATATCCTGATGAATAGTGAGGCAAAAACCAATCAATTTTACTTGGATCAAACATTTTTTTATCAAGCATCTCTTTTAATGGTTTATACACAGTGTATTCCAAAATATTACTATTTAAAAGTTTTACATCTTGCTTCACTGCAAAAATAGATTTTTTTAGCCACTGCTCAGGTAAATACTCTCTATATCCTCTAACAGTTCCATCTTTTAATTTTTCACATCCACTATACATACATGTTTCAAGCTCATTTGCATAAGATTTTGCAAAAATTTTATTAATTTTTAAACTAATACCATCTTTATTTGGCTCATTACTAAGTGCTATTGCTCCAGCTCCATCACTTAGCATCCATCTTAAAAAATCTTTCTCAAAAGTAAGCTCTTTATTTCTTCTTACCATATCAACTTTACTTTGAACCTCTGGTTCAAAATTTCTACCTCTCATAGATGCAGAGATATTTTCACTTCCTGTTGTAATAGCTTTTTGAATCTCACCAGCTTTTATAGAAGTATATGCATATTTAAGTGCTGTTAAACCACTTAGACAAATACCAGCAATACTTACAACCTCAATATTTTTTAAATTACTTTGTCCATGTACCATCAAAGCATGGTTTGGCTGAAGTTGATCTGGTGTTGTAGTACCACAAACTAAAAGTTCTGTTTCATCTAAATCAATACCTTCATCTTTTAACATCTCAATTGCATTTACAGCAAGCTGAGCATTTGAGTGTGTTGTTTCATTTGTAATTGGATCTATAGCATAATATCTTGACTTTATCTTGTTTGATTTTAATACAATTCTTTTTACTAAAGATGGTTTACCATCTACCATACCCAATACTTTTTCAATATCATCATTATTTACAGCTTCATTTGGTAAAAATGCCGCCATTTTATTAATATATACATCTATCATATTTAAATCCTATCTATTTGCCACTTGGCTGTTCATATTTTTCTTCTAAAGCTTTTAATTTATCTTTTTGAAAAATATTTAAAATCTTTCTAACCAATATATTTATTGGTACAATTGTAAATACAAGTAAAGCTAAAAATACAGTATAAATCGTAATAGCAATTTTTCTTCCAAAAGATTTTTTAGGTCCAAAAAGTTTTATAATTTTACCCCAAATATAAAAACTTCTTGTTGCAATAATCTCTGAAGCAATTAGTTTTCCATTTACTTGTACTGCATTTAAATTTGTTAAAAGTGGTTTTCCACTTTTTTCTTTATCCTGCTTTAACTGTTCATTTAATCTTTTTCCAAATCTTGAAGCTGCTTTTATATCAGATTCTAATATTCCTGCAGGAGGGAAGATCCAAAAAGCATCTTTTTTACCAGTAAGTAACCATCTTGGAGTTGTAGCAAAAGAGTATATCCCTTTTCCTTGATCAGTTAATGCTACATTATCAATAAGTTTTGCATCTACTTTTTGAAGTAAGCTTTTCATCTTCTCTTGAGCCAATACCCACATATCTCTACATGCTATGAGTGTCACTACTGGTTTATTTTTAAATAATTTTTTTGCTTGTTGTGTTTTCATAAAACCAACAATGGGTGATGATGGAGCTAAAAACCAAATAGTATAACCCAAAATAATCAAATCATAATCATCTTCTAAATCATCTAATGGTTCAACTTCACATCCATCCATATGAGCAGCACCTGGAAACTCATCAAAAAACTCATAAAAAGGCCACGGATAAGGATATCTTTCTATAGGTTGTATCATTTTTATTGTTACTTGAATATCATCATCAGGTAATTTTGATATAAAACTATCCACTACTCTTTTCATTTGACCAGATTGTGAATAATATAAAACTAAAACTTTTTTCAATTTGTATTTCTTCTTCTAATAATTTATTTTATTTAATCTAATATTATACTATAAATTCAATTAAGTGTGATTTAACTCCACAAAAATCCTCTTAACAAAAAATACCTTTGTGTCACTAGTCTTGAGTGCAATAAACTTAATCTTATATTATCTTTTACCTTATCAAAATGGGAAATTCTTTGTTCAACAGGAGGATAATAACACTCAACATCTACATCTATAATTTTTCCATTTTTATAACTATGAAGTACTAATATCTCAATTTCAAAATCAAATCTTCTGTTTTTAATATTTAGATCCAAAATTGAAACAGGATATATTCTAAAACCACTTTGAGTATCACCTAGATTTTTAAATGTCTCAACTTTAACCCAAAAATTACTAAATTTTCTTCCAAATTTTGAACTAGATGGTACATTTTCATGAGTAAAATCACGATTCCCAACCACTATAGAATTGGGTTCATAAACATCTATTAATTTTTTAATTTGAGAACTCAAATGCTGTTTATCTGCATCCATAGTCAAAAAGCAATCATACCCTAACTCTTTTGCTTTTTGCGCACCTGTAAGTATAGCTTGCCCTTTACCCATATTTTTTTCATGTGTTAAAAGATGTACATCAATATCTTTAAGATCAATTTTACGACTACTTCCATCATCTACAACAATTACTTCATAATCATATTGAAGTACATCTTGAACAACCTCATATATATAAGGGGAATTATAAACAGGGATAACTATACAAATATTCATAATACAAAATTTGCAATTTGTTCATTGTTGCTTAATATTTTAAATTTATTATTAGATCTTTCAAAAACTAAGATTTGATCTGGTAAAGCTGGTTTTAAAAACTTTGATTTCTTTATATTTGTGATATTAATATCAAATATTTGTGAAGCGATATCAAAATATGTAAACCCCGGCAAAATTGGTTGAGTAGGGAAATGTGCTTTAAATATAGGATGGTTTTTATTGTTTAATTTTACTACAACTTTATTTTGTGATTTTTCCAAAACCTCATATAATCCATCTAGTAACATCAATCTCCTTATATAAGCTATTTAATTTCAAATTTTATCTTTATAGTGATTTATTTACTCTTAATTGCTACTTTAGTGGCTAAAAAGTTAAGCACTTTATATTATAATGTCTAAAATAAATTATAAGGAGAAAATATGAGAACAATTTGCCCACACTGTAAAGAGGTAAATAATGTACCAAAAAAGGATACATATAAAAAAGCACTTTGTGGAAAATGTAAAAACTCTTTATTAGATAATAAAGTAATTGAATTAGATAGTTCAAATTTTGATGAAGTTATAGTAAATAGTGATATACCTGTAATTGTTGACTTTTGGGCACCTTGGTGTGGACCATGTAAAATGATGGCACCAACTTTTGCTAGTGTAGCACAAAACTACCCTATTAAAACAATATTTGCAAAAGTAAATACCCAAAATGAACAAAATCTTGGTGCAAAATTTAATATACGAAGTATACCTACTTTAATTGTCTTTAAAAATGGTAAAGAGGTACAAAGAGTATCTGGTGCACTAGATAGTGTGAACCTACAAAATCTTGTAAATGCACATCTATAAATTAAAGTTTTATATCTTTTAAGATTAAAAGTATCTGTTTTTTGATACTTTTAATCTCAATCTCATCTTCACTTTCTAAATTATAAATAATTTTATCTAATCTCTCATCTTGATTAATATACGCAACCAATAACTTAAGCAATTCAGATTTTGTTTTAGCTTTTTTTATCTTTTTTTCTATTGGTAATTCTAAATCTTTTTTATTAGATTTTTGTTTAATAATATAAAAATATATCAGTACTAAAAATAGCATAATAAGCATACCTAAAACAAAATAGATAATTTTGTCTTGAACTGTAGTATTTACAGTTTTTATTACAACTTTTTCTTTTACTAGTGGCATAGTTTCTTGTTTTTGCAGTTTTGGTTTAGCTTGTTTTTCTTGTATTGAAGATGCCTCTACTTCAATATTATAAGCTTTGCTTTTTATAGTTCTAATTTGTTTTGTTTTTTTATCAAAATATTTAATACTTATGCTTGGTATTGTAAAATTATTTTGTGCTACAATTGAGAAGCTTTTTGTATATGTTCCTCCATATTGAGCCTTATCATTTACGTTATAAGTTTTTTTTGCCTTATTTTCATAAATTGTTACATCTGGAATATTTAATTTAACCTCATCCAAATCATCAATATTTCCTCGTCCTTGAATATCAACATTAAAGGCAACAGCTTCACCACTTTTTATTTTGGTCTTATTTACTTTTGTAGTTATTTTAAAATCACCTATAAGTTTTATATCTTGAGGTAAAGGTAAGGCCTCTATATCAATATAATTTGAATATATTCTTTTATTTTCACCTTGACCCAAAAAAGCAAATGGATCTCTTGGATTTTGTAAGACAATATCTATTTTAACCGGATCAATTCTAAGCATTCCAGCTTTCTGAGGAAAAAGTAAATAAGTAAGCTCTTGATAAATAAAACCATTTTTAGAATATTTTATTGGTCTTCCATATTGTTTTGACCAAAAATTTTCAAATACAGGATCACTAAACCCAATATCAATAATATTTGCTTTTGTAGAGTATTTAAATATCAAAGTAAGTTTAATATCCTCTCCCACATATGCTTTTGTTTTATTTACATTGATTTTTATATCATATAGATTTGAATTAGTTTTTTTAATTTTAGATAATTTTACTTGATGCTGTTTTGTAAGTTCATCTTTTCCGTTAATTTTAACTTTAAATGCTGGTATAGTTACTGTTTTATTTGGAAAAAATTGATAGTTTTGTATCTTATTTTGACTTCTTTTTCCATTTATTATAGTTATATTATTTGTAGATCCATTTTTTTGCACATCAAAACCATCAATAGAATCAATCATAGGAAACTCTATATCTTCACCTTCTGCTTTTATAGAAAAATTTACACTATCACCTTTTACAAATTCATTTGGAGCTATAAGTTGAACACTTGCCAATAAATATGTTGTTAAAAGTATGATACTACCAAGGATTTTCAACATTGTCATCACTTCCTTTTGTTTTTATTTTATGCAACATTACTGGTATTTGTTGATTATTTAATATATTAAGCCATTTTTTCTCTTCAGTATCACTGATTTGTTTTTTATCAATTTTTTGTTGGTTTTTTATATCTTCTATGCTCTTTTTTTGTTGTTTTTGATTTTTTTTATTTTGCTTATTTAGATCTTGTTTTTTATCTTTTTGATTTTTATTATTCTTATTTTGTTTTTTATTATCTTTATTTTTACCATCTTGTTTTTTATTTTTACTATTTTTTTGATCTTTATTTTGTTTGTCTTTTTTATTCTTATTATTTTTTTTATTTTGTTTGTCTTTTTTATTCTTATTGTTTTTATTATTCTTATTTTTCTTTTGTTGCTTTTGTTTTTTTAAAGCTTCTATCACTTTATCCAGGTTTTGTTTAGTCTGCTTATCTTTTTTTATTTTTAGGGCTTTTTCATAAAACTCTTTTGCTTTTTGTAATTTATTTAATTTTACAAAAGTATTTCCCATATTATGAAGTTTTTTAAACTCCAAATCTTTATCATTTGTCACTACATGTTCATACTGTTTTAAAGCTTTTGCATATTTTTTTTGTTTATACAAACTATTTGCATAGTCATAGCTACCTTGCGGTGTCTGTGTCACATTTGCATACTCTTTGCTTGCTTGTTTAAAATCACCATTTTTATAAGCCTTTTGTGCATTGTTAATATGTGTAAAATCAAAAGACACAGCATATTGTGGAGTTGGAATAAATAGAAATAATCCAACAAAAAAACTTAATATTATTTGCTTTTTTGGAAAAGATGAAAATGCAATAAGTAATACAAATATTGCTAATGCTAATGGGTAATAAAATAACTCTGTGTAAGTTTTGATTTTTTGATTTTTAAATCTTTCTTTTTTTGATTTACTATATACATCATTTAAAATTGCATCAATATCACTATTTCCCAAACTATAATCAATATATCCTCCACCACTTTTTATTGCTAGATCTTTTATTGCTTCATTCTTCTTTACAACTACTATTTCTCCAGATTTATTAGTCATATAACCACCATCTTTTTGAGGTATCGCACTTCCTTTACTTGTAGCAATTGCAACTGCATAAATATTTATATGATTTTGTTTTGCAAAATTTAATTCATCCTCATAACTACTTTTGTTTCCACCATCACTAAGTATAATTAAATTTTTTACACTATAATCTTTTGTTAACTTTTGAGTTGTTTGCAGTAGAGTATTTATATTTGAACCGTTATCAAAATTTAATCCCGTATCCAAATTTTCTACAAGATATAAAAGTGATGCAAAGTCTTGTGTAATAGGACTAAGCATAAATGATGATTTTGCAAATAACACAACTCCTATAGCTGAATTTTTTGCATTTTTTATAATATACTTTAATTTTTTCTTTGCTAATTCTAATCTATTTGGATAAATATCATTTGCAAGCATAGATTTTGATACATCTATTGCTACTATTATTGGAATTAATTCTTGTTTTGATTCATGTTCTTGCTCATTTATAACTGGACGAGCTAAAGAGATTGTCATTAATATTAAGGCAATAAATAATAAAACATTTCTAGTTTGTGCACTTATATACTTTCCACTTGCACTAAGCCTAAGTAATACTTCACTTGAAAATATTTTTTGTATTGTACTTTTATTTGTAATAATTAAAAATACTAGTAATAATATTGGAATTAACATTATTAGTAATACATTGATATATAAAAAGTGCATTTTAATCTCTACACTAAACCTTTATTTTTATTGTTTAATTTAAAAGCATTTAATGATTTTTGTTTTTGGTCAACATTTACAAAATCTGAATCTAGTGTTGCTGTTGGGTTAATAAATAAAATCGATTCCTCCACAATAATTTGAAATATTGCATTAAATGGAATAGTTACAACACTACCAAAATTTTCTTTCCCAAAACCTGCCTCAAACTGAATATTATCATCATTGATAACTAATGATTCATAAGAATAATTTGATAAAACAAACAATGAAAATGGTGCAAGTATTTCAGAAATAGGATTTGGTAACTCCGGATTAAAACTTACCCCTTTTATATTTGCAGTAACTGCAAACTCCTGATTTAAAATTAAAAGATGATCTAAAACCTCTTTGATTTGCTCTGCAACCATTTGCTTATATTCGTTATTATTTATTACATTACTTATCATTTTTTATCCAATTTATTAATTTATTGCATTATAGCAAAGTATAAAATTAATTTTGCTTTATTTATCTTTTTAATTTTAAATAAAAAAAACTTTTATATCTTTTTAGATAAGATATCAATTATGAAATTATTTTTACTATTTTTTATCATTTTTTCAACAATAATTTTTGCTAATCCTTTTAAACTAACAAAAGAAGATTTAAAAACAATAAGAACAAGCTATGATAATAAAAAAACTATCACTAGATATAAAAGATTTAATCAGTTTTTAAAAGATGCAAAGTTATATGATGAGCAAAAGAAAATTACCCGTACAAATAGCTATATAAATAAAATATTACCAGGTTACGACAAAGTTGTACAACAACAAAGTGATTATTGGTCAACACCAAAAGAGTTTCTTATCAAAGGAAAAGGCGACTGTGAAGATTATGCTATTACAAAATATTTTACATTAAAACAATTAGGTATAGATAAAAAGAAACTCTATATGGCAATAGTTAAAGTAAAAGGTTCTAAAACTATGCATATGGTTTTACTATATTTTAAAAATAAAAACTCAATACCTTTAGTTTTAGATAATCTTAGTTGGAGAACAATTGAATTAAATAAAAGAAAAGACCTAACAGTAAAAGTCATTTTTAATGAGATTGATGCCCACCTTATGAAAAAACATCATATGGGAAGAAGAGTAAAAATAAATTGGGGTAAAAAAGACAAATGGAGCGATGTATTAGATCGTATTTATAACAATAAAACCTAATTAAATACCTCTTTATAATCAACTCCACTACTAAAATAGTAATTTGCTTTTGCTATCTCATAATCATTTAAAGCTTGTTTATACAATGCCATATTTGTTGTTTTTTTATTTAATGCATCCAAATATGTAATATTATCAACAATACCATTTTGATATTTTGTTTTTACTATTTCATATACACTTTTTGCCATATCTAAGGCTGATTTTGATGATTTTATTTTTAACTTTTGTGTATTTAATTTTAATTTTGATAATTCAAAATTTGATTTTTCTTGTTTTTTTAACTGCTCCAACTGCTCTTTTTTAGCCATTTTCTGTAAAAATGCAACCTCTTTTTTACTTTTTGAAGTAGTATCATAAAGATTATAAGACAAAGATATCATCAACTGATTTTGTTTATTTGGCAAATCTTTTAAAAGCTGCTCATTATAATCACCATATTCATATACACTTATACTATCTTCTATTTTTAATTGTGGTTTTTTTACAGATGATACTACTTTTACATTTTCATCCAATGCTTTTATATTTTGACTTAAAGATTTAATATTTTCACTCTCTTGATACTTTAATTGATCCATATTAGGTAATACTGAATAATCTAATTTATCAATTTTGGAACCTACTAAAATTGATAAATTATTTAACATCGATATTTTTTGATATTTCAACTCTTCAACCAAATAATCATTTGATTCATATTCTGATTGTAATTTTAAAACCTCATCTTCAGTAATCATATTTATATCATATTTTAATTTTACCCTTTTTAACTGGGCATCTAAAGTATCAGATTTTTCATATAAAGCTTTGATATTTTCATCAATTGATTTTATTTGATAAAATAAAGTTACTATTTGTAAAATCAACTCTTTTTGTGAATTTTTCAGATCAAACTGCAAACTTTTATATTCATACAATTTTTGATTTTTAATAGCTTTATTTTTACCTCCATCATATAAATTTATACCAAATTTTACAAACCCTACACCAGTAGATCCAACTTGTGTTGCTCTTGTGTCTAAATTTAATTTTGTATAATTAGCTCCAAGAGTAACACTTGGATTATAAATATTACTTACACTATCATAAGATTTTGCTTTTGATTGATTTTCAAATTGCATTGATTTTATATTATGATTATTTTGCAATGAAACATCAATAATCTGTTTTAAACTTTGTGCATTTAAAACACTACTTGCAATCACACTTATTAGTATACATTTATATAATTTTTTCATCATTTACCTTTACTGATATTTTTTTATCCTCTATTGTCAAAACTTTATCACAATATGGCAAAAGTCTATCATCATGAGTTACCATTATTATTGTAACACCTCTTTGTCTTGTAATCTGTTTAAGAAGTTTTACAACACTCACTGCCCGTTCTTTATCAAGTGCTGCTGTTGGTTCATCTGCAAGTATAATATCAGGTTCATTTGCTAATGCTCTTGCTATTGCTATACGCTGATTTTGACCACCACTAAGTTCACTTGGCATATTATGCATCTTATTACTCATATCAAGATAATCCATAATCTCTTTCACTCTTGGTTTTACAATTTTTGGATCCTCATTATTTTGATACGGCAACAATGTAATATTATCCTCAATGTTTAAAAAAGGTATTAAATAATGGTGCTGAAATATAAATCCAATTTGTTTTCTTCTTAACTCTCTATCATCTTTTATAAGCCATTTGTTATCATATGCAACCTCTTCTCCAATAACTATTTTCCCACTTGTTGGTTCAAGTACACATCCAAGCATCATAAGCAATGTAGTTTTACCAGCACCACTTGGAGCAACCAATGCTACAAATTCCCCCTTATTTAAAGTAAAATTTGCACCATCAATTACAGTAATCTCGCTTGAACCTTTTCCAAATTTTTTTACTAAATTTTCTATAGTTATTGCATTATTTTTATACATATTTACCCTTGTTTAAACCGTTTTTATCTCAATAACCTCATTAGAATTATCAAAAACTTTCTTTACCATATCTTGAAATCTTTTTGGGAAAGATTCGATATCCTCTTTTGTTGCATCTGGTTTTATTGCACTTTTTAAAATCTGCATAGGGTTTACTACTTTTCTTGGAGTATAGTTTACATATACTTTTTGCCCATTATCAATTCTTGTAAAACATACATCATAATTTATATCTACACCAAAAAACAATAAATCCCGTCTATTATATTTACCTGTAGGAATACCTCCAAACCCGTATTTTTCAGTTGCTCCTGTAATAGTAGATAAAATAGATCCTACAACACCGGCATTATCATCAGTTGTCTCTTTTTTTAATTCAACTTTTATATCACCCCTTTGTGGTAGTTTATCTTCATATAATGCATCTAATCCAGCTTTTGCTATTAAATATGCTCCTACAACTGTAGCACAGCTATGTCCAGCAACTTTTACAATATCAGCATAAGAAAACTCTATAATACCATCCTCATTTACACCTAAAAACTTTGTTAAGTCATCATACACTACAATAGACTCTATCTCATCAAAAAAACTTAAATATTTCATGATTTTATTCTCCTTTTATTTGTTTTATCCACCAATTGCCTCTGATGGGTCTGTTTTTATAACTTTATAAATTCCAAAAAGTGAAGCAAATATTGATGAAATTAAAATAACTACAAATAAACTAAATGCATCACTCAATTCCAATACAATCCTTTTTGGAAAACCACCTGCAACCATTCTTGCAAAAACATTTCCACTAATAAATGCCAAAATACCCAATACTACTGTTTCTTGTATAATCATTTGAGAAATAGTAGAGTTTGGTATACCAATAAGCTTCATAATACTTATCTCTTTGATTTTTTCTAATGTCATAGTATAAATAATCAATGCAATAATAATAACCGATACAATAATTAAAATAACAGTAAACATCCCTATTTGTTTTGATGATTTTTTAATCACTTTTTGCAATAAAAGTGTTTTTTGTTCATCTTTTGTAAAAACTTTTTTGTGGGTAGTTTGCTCAATTGTTCTTGCTACATCTTTTGCATTATAACCATCTTGAAGCTTTGCTATTATTGCATTTACCAAATGTGGATTGCCACCTTTGATTCCACGATTTTCATCACTTCTTATCCGCTCATTTGTATATGTAAACTGCAAAATCTCAGCATCTTTTAAACTTGTAAATATTAAATAGTCACCTCCGTTACTAACAGTATCTGTAGTAATTCCAACAACTTTGTAATAATCTCTTCCAAGTTTTATAGATTCTCCTAAAACATACCCAGTTTTAGCAGATACAACAATCTCATAATGTTGTTTTTTCAAACTTCTTCCCTCAATTAGTTTTGATTTATCTATAATCTCTATATTACTAAATGGATCAAAACCTACAAGCATAACTTTAAAATCACCAGTTTGATTTTCCATCTGAAAGGTCTGAAATGTAATAGCTGCAGCTTCTTTTATCCCATTTTGATATGATATTTGATTTTTAAGATCCTCATGGACCTTTGATGTTTGAGCAAAAGGTCCAAGCGTATCTTGTTGAACAACCCAAATATCTGCTTTTATATCATTTACTAACACTTTTGCATCAAAAACCATACCTCTATATACACCAATCATAATAATAACAATTCCTAGCAACACCCCTACACTAATAGCAGTTATTAAAAATTTGCTTAATGAATGTGTTATATCTTTATAAGCTAAATTAATCATTTTACTATTATGCTCATATTTTCTTTTAATGGTTTATTTTTAGGGTTTGGGATTACAATCTTACTATTCATATCAAACTCTTTAACTGCCGCTTTTTTACCTTGATACGCCACTATATTTAATGGAATAAATTTTACTTTTTTATTTTTTACAACAAATACACCTGATTTTTCTTCGTATATACTTATAACTTTTGTTGGTATTGTAATAATATCTTTTAATTTTTTTGTATTTATATTTACTATAGCTTGTTCTTCAAGATAAAAAGGTATTGGTAATTTATCAAATATTACATCTATCTCTCTTTCATTTGTAACACTATTATTTATAGGTTTTATATTTGCAACATACCCTGATATTTTTTTAGATGATGATCTAAGTTTTATCATAGCTTTAGTACCAATTTTAATATCACCGCTCATTCTTGTATCAACATAAGTTTTTACCCATACATCTTTTGGATTTACTATATCTATTATTGTTTGATTTGGTGAGATTATTTGAAAATTTGCTATATATTTTTTGACAATATATCCATCAACAGGAGCAACAATACTATATCTTGCCAATCTTTGTTTAAGTCCATTTATATTGGCTTTAAGTTGTGTCATCTGATTATTTAATGATTCAATTTTTGCTTTTATAGTAGAAATTTGTAACGATGCTATATCTTTATTTGTTCTGTATTTTTTAAAATCAAGTTGTGAGATTGCATGTTTTTTGTAAAGTTGTAAATTTTTTCTATAAAGTTCATTTTGATAATTATATGATGTTATAGCACTTTGTTTTTCAATTTTTAAAGATTTTATATCACTATTTAATTTTTCCAATAGTGCATTTTGTTCATCTAGTTTATCTTTTAGATCTATACTGTCTATATTGGCTATAAGTGTACCTTTTTTTATAAAGTCACCCTCATTTATATTTAAATCTAAAACTTTTCCACCATAAACTGATCCAATTTTATAAATATCTTTAGATCCAACATTTCCTACACCATTAACCAACACATCAATATTTGATTTTTGTGCTTGGATAACTTCGTAAGTATGTTTTGGTATATATATTTTTTTATAAAATCCAAATCCAACCAATGCAAAAACTGTAAGATATATTATATATTTTTTCATACTTTTTCCTTAAACTATTTGTGAAAGTTTATAATAATAGTGTTAATGGAGTATAAATGAAATTATTTATTTTAAGGTAGATCAGCTAATCTTTAAAATAGCTGATCTATATATGAAAATTTATTTATTATGTTTTAAATATTTGTCTAAATTAACTGCACCAGCTCCTGTATAAATTGGTGCTTTTGCTTTTGCTGATTTTGCTTTCATTTTTTTCTCTTCATTTTTAGTAAGAGTTCCTGCTAAATTTACAAATTCAACTCTACATTTTACCATATCTTCATTTGTAAATGAGTGATCAACACAAGTTTTTGCACTTGTTACTGTTGCTAATACATCTTTCATAGTTAATTTTTTAGGTTGAAACTTATTAAAATCTATTTTTGTTTGAAGTAATTTATCATCTCAGTGTTAATAAAATGTTAATATAATTTAAATTCTTTTAATTTATCAAAATTAACCATAGCATTTAAAAGAGCCAACTGCTTGACATCTTTTAACATCTGTACCGTAATATCTTCTTCAAATATTTTTTTTGATTCAATAAGTCTAGCTCTAGTTGTACCATATAAAAGTGGTTTTTTAGGAGTAATCCATCTATTTTGATAATATATTGCAATATTTGCAATACTTGTATCTGTAAGCAAACCATTTTTGATAATAATAATATCATCACAATTTTCTTTTTGTAAAAAAAGTTTATCTATATTACCTCTATTTAGATATTTTTTATCATATACAATAGTATCATCATATACAATTTTAAAAGATTTTATATCCCTTTTTTTATATAAATAATACTGCACATCTAAAATCTCATTTTGATCATATATAACCTTACATCGATATAGATCATTTGTAGGTGGGTATATATAAGATCCCAAATCAAAATTTAATCCAATAGTATTACTTACTCTTTTTTTATGATATTCAAGATTAAATACTTCAAAATCTTCACATTTTATAGTCTCAAAATATTTTTCACTCATGGGATATATACCTTATCCAACAGCTCTTGATACTCGCTTTTTACATCACTATCTATAGTGATCCCTCCACCACTTTTATATATAAGTCCCTCTTTTGTATTTTGAATAAATCTTATCATAACCGCACTATCAAGATTTTGCCCATCAAACACACCAAATACACCTGTATAAAACTCTCTTTTGTGATTCTCTATTTGATTTATAAGTTCAACTGTTTTTCTTTTTGGAGTTCCTGTAATACTACCTGCAGGTAAAAGACTTACTAATATATCTCCAATATTATCCTGCCAGTTTTGTTTTAACTCTCCAGATATTTTAGAACTTACTTGTAGAAGCTGTTTTTTACCTGCACTTATTTTATCTATATATCTAAACTTTTCAACTTTTATTTTTGAAGCAACAATTCCTAGATCATTTCTAAGTAGATCTACTACCATTGTATGCTCTGCCATCTCTTTTTGATTCGCTAAAATCTTCTCTTTTGCATTTGGGATATTGGCATCAATAGTGCCTTTCATAGGATATGTATATATTTTATTTTGATCTATTTTTATAAATCTTTCAGGGGAGAAGCATACAAAATCATTTTTATATTTTAATTTAAATTTTGCATCTGCTGCATTGTATATCTCTTGTAAAATATCTTTTGAATTACTATTTATTTTAATACTACTTGAAGCTGAGAGATTTAATAGATATGTATTACCAGCTTTAATATTTTCTATTACCATATCAAACTCTTTTTGATAATCCTCAAAATCTATTGTTTTAATACCATATTCAAAATTTTGCAATGATAAAACCTGATTTTGGTCATCCAAACAAAACTCAATATCATCATCAAGTCTACTTAAAGGTTGTACAATATAATCTTTTAGGTCAAAACTTATACTAAAAAAAAATGGCTCTTTATTTTTGCCATATTTATTTAGTATCTGTATAAGTTCTTTATTCATCATCACCACTGTATGGTAATTCAAGTGCTTTAACATCACCTATTGCATTTCCAGCAATTCCTTTGATTGAACCATACATCCCTATAGTATTTTCAAGAACTTTATCTATTTGTTTTTCTCTTTGTTTCCAAATTCTTGCCATTGATCTTTTTTCACTATCCAGATCACTTTGCATAGTTGTAAATCCTTCAACAATAGCCTCTATTTGCATAGCAAATTCTGTACTAGTTAAATATGAATATAACATACTCATTTTATCAGTTTTATTCTCTTGAGATTTTTTAGCACCATTTATTTTTATAATTGATTCTCTTAATACACTAGATAATCCTTTAAATTCATCAAAAGTACATATCCATATACCTTCTACTAATCCCATTCTATCTAACTCACTAGGTAAAGATTGAGTAACTAATACTCCTATATCTACACCTTTCTCTCTCATATCAGCTTTAAATTTTTCTATCCATGATTTTTGAAAGTCTTTTGTTCTTTTACTCTCATAATATATCTTTCCACAGTTTTGCATTTGTCTTGTATGAACAACTTGAATACAATCAGCACCTCTAGCACCCTTTTTTATCTCTTGGATTACATCAAATGGATATTTTTCTTGTAAATACTCTTCAATTGCTAATTCTTGAACTTCACCTTGAAGTTGCATACTTCCTTGTTCAGCCTTTCTTTGAGCTATTTGTAATTGTTCTTGAAGCTGTTTGAGTTGCTCCTCTTTTTGTTTAAATTTTAATTCATTTTGCTCATCTGAAAATTTCTGAATCTTTTGTTTTTCATCTTGTAATCTTTTAGTTAAAGCAATTTCTGCTTCAGCTTTTATTTTTGATTCTATCTCTTGATTTTCTCTTTTTAGTTGTTCTATTTGAGCCTTACTTTTATTTAATTCTTGTATTTTACTTGATTTTTCATCAAGCTCTTTTTTTAATAACGCAATTGAATCTTCTTGTTCTTTTGCTAATTCTTGTTTTAATTCTTCTTGTAATTTTTGTTTCTCTATTTTTAATTGTATTGAAGTTGCTTTTTTTAGCTCCTCATCAAACTTCTCTTTTTGCTCTTTTATAGCTGATTCTTGAGATTTTAAATTATCAAAAGCTACTTTATATTCTTTTCTTTTTAATTCAATCTCATCTTGAAGCTTTTTTTGTTCTTGTATGTTTTTTTGTTTTAATTTATCTTCTAATTGATGATATAATATCTCATTTACATCTATAGTCGTATTACAATTTGGACATTTTATAGTTGTACTATTTCCCATATATTAAACTTATTTTTGAAGTATTAATTTTTTTAAGCAAGCCATTCGTATTGCTACACCATTTGTAACTTGCTCTAAAATTTTTGCTCTTGGATCTGCTATCATCTCATCACTAATATCTATATTTCTATTTACAGGACCTGGGTGCATAAGTAATATATCTTTATTCCCAACAATCTGCTTTGTAATACAATAATCTTTTCCAAAATCATTTAATGATGCATAATAAACTTGCGAGTGTCTTTCCAGTTGAGTTCTTAAACTCATAACAATATCCATATCATCAATAACATCTTTTAAAAATGTAGCTTTTTTAAACTCATCATCTTTTGGCATAAAACAATCAGGTGCAACCACTGTAATATCTATTCCAAATCTAGGTAAAAGCTTAAAATTACTCGCAGCTACTCTTGATGTGATAACATCACCAACTATTGCTATTTTTTTACCATTGAGTTTTTTATCAAAATGCTTATACATTGTGTATAAGTCTAGTAGTGCTTGAGTTGGATGTGCATTCATACCATCTCCTGCATTTAAGATAGGACAATCAACAAATTCAGTCAAACTAGCAGGTAATCCACACTCACTATGTCTTATAATAATTGCATCTGGTTTCATCGCATTTAAATTTGCAACTGTATCAAAAATAGTTTCACCTTTTGAGCTTGAACTTGTACTTACATCAAGATTTACAACTTTTGCACCTAATCTTTTTGCCGCAATTTCAAAGCTACTTCTTGTTCTTGTAGAGTTTTCAAAAAACAAAGTTACTACTAGCTTATCATTTAATAAAGAATTTGATTGTAAATCACCAAACATATCAGCATCTTCAAAAAGTTCTATAATCTCTTCATTACTAAAGTCTAAAGTAGTAATTAGGTGTTGCATATTTTATCCTTAATTTATATTTATTTAGTGTTTATTTTATCCAATTTATGTTTAAGCTTGGTTTTTATTTATTTTAAATATAATACGCGTCCACTTTGTGATACAAGTGAGATTATTATACCAATCAGGAGGTCATTATGGCTTTAGATACGGAAACAAAAGCAAGTATTATTGCAAAATTCCAAAGAACAGAAGGTGATACAGGTTCACCAGAGGTGCAAATTGCAATCTTAAGTGAGCAAATTAAAACATTAACTGAGCATTTAAAAACAAATAAAAAAGATCATTCATCAAGACTAGGTCTTCTTAAAATGGTAGGAAAAAGAAAAAGACTTCTTAACTACTTGAAAAAATCAGACTACACAAGATTTACTTCTTTAGTAGCTACTTTAGGAATTAGAGCAAAATAATTCCTCTTTTTGGAGTAAATCGGATAGATTTACTCCTTTTTTAATAAACTCCCCACAATACTTTATATTTTTAACCTTTTCCTTACATAAAACTTTGTAAAATAACATTACTATATAGAAGGAATTTTATGCTGCTTACCAAAAAAAGTGAATATGCTCTGCTGTCTTTAGTTACTATTGCAAAAAGTGACGAACCTATAAATGTTGATGCCCTTTCAAAAGAACTTAACATCTCAAAATCTTTTCTTGCAAAAATCATGCAAGCTCTTAGCAAACAAAATATTTTGGATTCATTCAAAGGTATTAATGGTGGTTTTCAACTTGCACGCCCTAGTGATCAAATAACAATTTTAGAAATCACAACAGCAGCTGAAGATAAAATACCTACAGTTTTTGAATGTGCACCATCTATGAGTAGCTGTCCTTCACAAGTTGGAAATTGCTGTACAATTTGGCCACTTCTAAACAATCTTCAAGATAAAATAAATACATTTTTAATGGATCTTACTCTAAAAGATATAATGCAATGAAATTTTA
Source organism: uncultured Arcobacteraceae bacterium (assembly GCA_964486745.1). Taxonomy (GTDB): domain Bacteria; phylum Campylobacterota; class Campylobacteria; order Campylobacterales; family Arcobacteraceae; genus JAYEFX01. The sequence continues at coordinate 1,628 of CAZAOJ010000011.1, read as the reverse complement.
CCACTTATCACACACAGACTTAGATGGATATGGTTGTCAACTTATATCAAAACAGTATTTTAAAGATGCAAAATTTTATAATGCAAATTATGGATTAGAAGTAAAACTATCTTTAGAAATAATTATTAAAGATATCAATCAACACTTAAATGAAGAAATTTTCTTATTAATTAGTGATTTAAATCTTACTGTTGATGAATCTAAACATTTAAATTCTACTATAAATAAATTAAATGAAAATGGTGCAAAAATAAAACTGCAACTTTTAGATCACCATGCAACAGGAGAAAAAAGTGCTGCAAATAATCCATCATGGTATTTTCTTGACTCATCTAAATGTGCCACAAAAATAGTCTATGAATACTTTTTAGAACATTATGGAAAATCTGATATTGATGTATGGTTAAACCCACTAGTAAAAGCAATTAATGCAATAGATATTTGGCTGGATGATCAAATAGATGATTTTGAATTTGGAAAAGTATTACTTCTACTAATTAGTAAAGCACAAGAGATAAATGCTACACTTTTTGCAGATTTAAATAGAGATTATAGATTATATCTACTTGAAGAAGCAGCAAAATTTTTAGATACACCAAATCGTCATATAGCACTTGATGATGAGATACATTTTATTAAAAAAAGATACCTACAAAAAGATCATCAAAACAACACTATGGCAAACCTAAGTGCTAGTTATTTGGTTGATACTTTGGTACAATATAAAGAACAATTTACTATAACTTATAAAGAGCACAAAGGACTTCTTACATATACTTTAGGATCTATTTCAATTCCAGCAAATGCATTTTTAAAAGCAAATCCAGATTATGACTTTTTTATAGATGTAGGAAGAAGAGGTCATGTAGGTTTTAGAGCAGATGATAAGGTAAATGTTGGAATTATGGCATCAAAAATAGCAAACGGCGGTGGACATCCAAATGCAAGTGGAGGAAAATTTAAAGATTTTACTGAAACTATTATCTATGAGGATGTAAAAAAATTCGTTCAAAATAAACTTGATAAACTAAATATATGATGAGTAATATCTATTTACTAAGTGACAAAAATATGGAAGATGTTATAAATCTTCCAATGATACAAATATCTCCTATAGCAAAAAATATAGATCTATCACATTATAATGCTCTTATATTTACTTCTAAAAATGCAATATCTAGTATAGATAGTTTTGATAAATCATGGCAACAAATCTCAAGCTATGCAATAGCACCTCAAACTGCAAAAGTGATACAAAAATACAATGGAACTCTGGCTTTTACAGGTACAAGTGGACATGGAGATAATTTTGCAAAAGAGCTAATAGATCAACTTCAAAATAAAAATGCTATATATATAAGAGGTGCAAAAGTAGTATCAAATCTTGTAAATATACTAAAAGAAAATAGTATTAATTGTGATGAACTAATAGTATATGAAACAAAATGTAAAAACTACACTAAAAATCAACAACCAGAAAAGAACTCAATTATAATATTTTCTTCACCCTCTACTATTGAGTGTTTCTTTGAAAATTTTTCTTGGGATAAAAGCTTCAAAGCTGTATGTATAGGTCATACCACATCTAAATATCTTCCAAAAGACATAAAGCCATATATTGCTAAAAC